>NZ_WTFA01000040.1:0-1178 GCF_009795755.1 Gilliamella sp. Pra-s60
ATGTCTAAAGAAAAATTTGAACGTACAAAACCCCACGTTAACGTTGGTACAATCGGCCACGTTGACCATGGTAAAACAACTTTAACTGCTGCAATTACTTCTGTACTTGCTAAAAAATTTGGTGGTCAAGCTCGTGCATTCGATCAAATCGATAACGCACCAGAAGAAAAAGCACGTGGTATCACCATCAACACTTCACACGTTGAATACGACACACCAACTCGCCACTACGCACACGTAGACTGCCCAGGCCATGCTGACTATGTTAAAAACATGATCACTGGTGCGGCGCAAATGGACGGTGCTATCTTAGTAGTAGCAGCAACTGATGGTCCTATGCCACAAACTCGTGAGCACATCCTTTTAGGTCGTCAAGTAGGTGTTCCTTACATCATCGTATTCTTAAACAAATGTGATATGGTTGATGACGAAGAGTTATTAGAATTAGTTGAAATGGAAGTACGTGAACTTCTATCTCAATACGATTTCCCAGGTGATGACACGCCAGTAATTCGTGGTTCAGCGCTTAAAGCGTTAGAAGGCGAAGCAGCATGGGAAGACAAAATTGTTGAATTAGCAGAAGCATTAGATACATACATTCCAGAACCAGAGCGTGATATCGACAAACCATTCCTATTACCAATTGAAGACGTATTCTCAATTTCAGGTCGTGGTACAGTAGTAACGGGTCGTGTTGAACGTGGTATCATCAAAGTTGGTGAAGAAGTTGAAATCGTTGGTATCAAACCAACTACAAAAACAACTTGTACTGGTGTTGAAATGTTCCGTAAATTACTTGACGAAGGCCGTGCGGGTGAAAACGTTGGTGTATTACTACGTGGTACAAAACGTGAAGAAATCGAACGTGGTCAAGTACTTGCAAAACCAGGTTCAATCACTCCACATACTGATTTCGAATCAGAAGTGTATATTTTAAGTAAAGATGAAGGTGGTCGTCACACTCCATTCTTCAAAGGTTATCGTCCACAGTTCTACTTCCGTACAACTGACGTAACTGGTACTATCGAATTACCAGAAGGCGTAGAAATGGTAATGCCTGGTGATAACATCAAAATGACAGTATCATTAATTCACCCAATCGCGATGGCAGAAGGTTTACGTTTTGCGATTCGTGAAGGTGGTCGTACTGTTGGTGCTGGTGTGGTTGCTAAAGTTAT
>NZ_WTFA01000041.1:0-1155 GCF_009795755.1 Gilliamella sp. Pra-s60
TATCCCCTCAGGCACCATAATCGCCCCCCGCGCCCTAAGGATTAAGAACTAAACGCTAAAAGCTAAGGTGCGGTGCAAAGGCCATAGCGGGAGTCGCGGGCACTGGCGCTGCCGACGAGGCCTTCGTACGAGTGGACATCGAACTCGTTGCCGCTACCTCTGGCGTCGCTCGTCCAGTAGCTGCTGAAATTGTCGTTGACGAAGCCCGCATCAGCGTAGTAGGGCATGGAGCCCCACTCCGTGAAAAATCCTGCACCTATGTTACGCTGATACCTATCGCCTGATGAACTAGGGGCTGCGCCATCTATGCTATTTACACATGGAAACCTATTATCTACGCCACACTTCGCATTGGTTAAATCCCTTATCCGTACCATACGATAACCCAAACTATTACACCATGCTGTTTGATTAGGAGGGGTAGCGGTTTTATTACCACGATTGACGAACCACTGCTTTAACACAAAGCCATAACGAACCTCATTACCACTTCTATCCCTACCGACCAACTCAAATGTCTGTGGCAAAGATGGACTTGCTAATGAACTTGGACGACTTGAACTTATTTGACTACGACTTGCCCTTGGACCATGCAACGTTACCCGAGCTACATATTTGGATTTATCCGTAATCCATTTATCAGCTTGGACAGTACCTCCAAAAGGGTCTGTGAATGTACCTGAACGCGGCCTTGTCCAACTCACCGTTGCACTTATACTTCCACTTGTGTTAACCGTCCAACTTAACTGACTTGCGTCAATACCACCTATATCCAAATCAAAATACAAGCCATCTGCACCAGTCGTTGGAAAGTTCCTGTCGTAAGATGATGGACTCGTTGATTGAGTTAAGAAGCCCTTACTAGGATTCCATATGTTAGATGGGCCTGCAAAGTGGGGGTCGTCGTAAGGATCAATGCCAGTTGTTCCACCATACACCAAATTCGGCCTGACCGATTGCACAAAATAACAGCTAGCAGATAAATTATTTGGATTAATATAATAATCCACCGTTGCGCCACTAAAACTACTACTCCTTGGCACACCATACTGCGTACTTAATGTGCCACCTGTACTTGTTAAAGTTACCTTATAAGGGGCATTACATATATCTAATGCATCAGTACGATTAACCGTAGTACCGTTTTTATCGGTA
>NZ_WTFA01000042.1:0-808 GCF_009795755.1 Gilliamella sp. Pra-s60
CCCTTATTCTAATGCTATCAGTGATTTCTCGCCAAATGACCATAAGTTGCTTTTCACTGTATGCTTGTGTTTCATCATCTGGGATTTTGTAGTACATTTCTACCTGTAATTGTGGTGTTTTATAGGTTGGGTCGGTCATATGGATCCCTAACGAAAATACATATCCCCAATCATCGGAATCGAAGCCTTTTTCATTACGGAAAAATTGCCCTTTTGCTATCCACTCTTCTAGCAATAACCCATTACTCTCTCGCGTCCCTTTATAGAGAGTATGTCCTCGACCTTGCGTAACATAGCCTTCTGGCATATTAAGTAATGCGTAATCTTCTTTAAAATCGTTATACTCGATCCTAAAATAGAAATCCTCTATCGTATTGTGTCTATAGGTAAATCCCATATCTTTCCATTCACGATCCTCCCCTTGCATAAAACCGTGCAAAAAACAAAAACCTGGTGTTGTTGGAATAGTTAAATCATCGCGCGGCTTAATCCGGTCAAACAGTTTATGTAACTCAGCTAATTTTTGGGGCACGTTATTACCAAAGGATTCAGGCTCAATTTGCCTATCTTTAGCATATTGTTCACCTAAGCCATTTTGTGCTTTCATTTCGATCTTTAATGTGACTTCATCTTGCCAGCGATAACCTTCTAACACTCTAAGAATATCAGCAGTACCAATACTTTCCATACGTTCAAAAATAATGCCTTGCATTTTATCGGGGGTATGGGTGTGCACTGGATACACCTGTTTTAGATAATTGCCATCAAGGGGATCTACCGGTTTAGTATTTCGCAGCTCTTGCTCACG
>NZ_WTFA01000043.1:0-726 GCF_009795755.1 Gilliamella sp. Pra-s60
TCAGGAAAGGTATTGATTTTATTGAAGTTTTTATTTAACTCTTTTTAAGCAAAATCAACCACTTGCATAATTAGCATTAAACACCCACAACTAACAAACCCGCAAAACCAATAAAAGCACATTCTGGATAACTGCATTTAACCGCAAAAAAGCGGTCAGGAAAGGTATTGATTTTATTGAAGTTTTTGTTTAACTCTTTTCAAGCAAAATCAACCGCTTGCATAATTAGCATTAAACACTAACAACTAACAAACCCGCAAAACCAATAAAAGTACACTCTGGATAACTGCATTTAATCGCAAAAAAGCGGTCAGGAAAGGTACTGATTTTATTAAAGTTTTTTCTATCCGTTTTTTTGAATATAAACCTCTACAAACCCTTTTTTTTACGATAATTTAAAATTCAATAAAATCAATGCATTAAAAAACAGCTTAAAAAAAGGGTTTTCAAAGCCAAAATTGTTGTTTATCTTTATATAACGAGATTTATCAAATCTTGAGTTCTACCTTAACGCCGTATAGGCGGTTTAGAAATTACCGACAAACTGCACAAAATTCGAATTAGTCCTTAACGCCGTATAGGCGGCAATAAAAAATAAAATTAATCAAATAATTAAAAAACAATCGGCTATACTATCTGCCTTATTCAGGCGTCAGAATGTGCCGACAACAGAGCGAGGTTAGCACGCCAAACAGGACGTTTGGCGAGTTTGTGGTGCGTCGGGAA
>NZ_WTFA01000044.1:0-691 GCF_009795755.1 Gilliamella sp. Pra-s60
TTGGTCTCCGGTCACACGTGGTGGAATAACAGCTACAGTATCGGTGGTAGCAGCTAATGATAGTTGGATTCCTAGTGTTGATAGAGGGAAACGGGTAGCACGGGTAACGTTGCATGGTCCAGAGGCAAGAAGCCGGTGGAACAGTTCTAATCCAAGTCGAATTACCGTGCCATCTTTGCCACAGACTTTCGAGTTGGTCGGTAGAGGTAGTAATGGTAATGAGGTTCGTTACGGCTTTGTGTTAAAGCAGTGGTTCGTCAATCGGGGTAATCAAGATAGACCTTATAGAGACCAATTAGCATGGTGTAATAGTTTGGGTTATCGGATGCCTAGGGTAAGGGATTTAACCAATGCGAAGTGTGGTGTAGATAATAATCGGTTTCCTTGTGTAAATGGCATAGATGGCGCAGAACCTAGGTCATCTGTTAATTATTACATGCGTCACATAGGCGCAGGATTTTTCACGGAGTGGGGACGCATGAACGTCTACGCTGGTGCGGGCTTCGTCGGCAACTACTACTGGACGAGCGACGCAGCAGGTAGCAACCAGTTCTCTGTCCCCTCGTACTACGGCGACGTCTACAGCGGCAGCGCTTCCTACAGTTATTACGCTGTTTGCACCGCACCTTAGCTTTTAGCGTTTAGTTCTTAATCCTTAGGGCGCGGGGGGCGATTATGGTGCCTGAGGGGA
>NZ_WTFA01000045.1:0-666 GCF_009795755.1 Gilliamella sp. Pra-s60
TTATAAAGTATTTAAAGCATATAGTTTGTTAAAAATTAAATCACCACTTTTTTTTTTAAGAATTGTAATGTTTTATTTATACTTATCTTAATTTTTCGTTATTAAGTTTTAAGAAACTTTTAACATGGTATGTAACTAATTGTTTTTATTAAAAATAATCAAACAAAAAAACTTTAATAAAATCAATACCTTTCCTGACCGATTTTTTAGCGGAAAATCAGGCCTTTTTTGTTTTTGTGAATAGAATAAATTGGGGACGGTGGTTTCGGACGTTTTAACCTTTAGTGAACAAAATAGCTACAGTGCCCACGTCCGAGCCAAGGTAATTTAAGCGAATGAACTGCCCCCCAAAAGTTGGATTGTTTAAATCTACTTTTGGGAACAAAATTATGGCAAAAAAATATACATTCGATTTTAAAAAACAAGTTATTGAACATTATTTCAACAGTAATGATGGTTATGGTTTAACCGCCCGACGCTTCCAAATGCCTGCTAATACAGTTGAATGTTGGGTAAATTTATATAGAAGAAAAGGAATTGAAGGACTAAAACCCGTCACAAAACCAAGGTGTTTTTCTCCAGAGTTTAAATACAAAGTGGTCAGGTATTTTATAGACAATCATCTTTCACAAAATAAAACTGCTTTGGCGTTTGATATCCACTTTG
>NZ_WTFA01000046.1:0-576 GCF_009795755.1 Gilliamella sp. Pra-s60
AGGTAACCGTAGGGGAACCTGCGGTTGGATCACCTCCTTACGAAGTGCTCGTAAGTGTTCACACAGATTGTTTGTTTAGAAGAAAGAGTCACTTTATTGGGTCTGTAGCTCAGGTGGTTAGAGCGCACCCCTGATAAGGGTGAGGTCGGTGGTTCAAGTCCACTCAGACCCACCAATTCGACGGAATTGAGCATTTGAGTTTGAGTCGTTGAAGAAGTGAACACAATGGGGCTATAGCTCAGCTGGGAGAGCGCCTGCCTTGCACGCAGGAGGCCAGCGGTTCGATCCCGCTTAGCTCCACCATTAAAGAAGTCTCTTTTTAATTAAGTTATGTTTGTATTTACTTATTAATTGATGATGAGTAAATAGAAAGATAAAGCTCTTTAACAATTAGGAACAAGCTGAAAGAAACGAGTTCTCGTTTTTGCGGAAGGAAGCGATATGAGGATATCTGCGACTGGAAGTAAGAAAGAGAAGAAAGCGTAATTTAGACCAAGACAACTGTGAGTTGTAAGGTTAAGAAATTAAGCGTACACGGTGGATGCCTAGGCAATCAGAGGCGAAGAAGGACGTGTT
>NZ_WTFA01000047.1:0-492 GCF_009795755.1 Gilliamella sp. Pra-s60
CCTGCTTGAATAAGCCTTAAAATTATAGCTTGATGGCGAATAATCTGCCACTTTTTTTGTTAATTTATTGTAAAGATTTGTTAGGAGTAAGAAAGCGTTGCTTTGGTTTTTTTGGGAGAGTGGTTTTGTTTGATAAAAATGCCTTATAAAAACTTTAATAAAATCAGTACCTTTACTGACCACTTTTTTGCGGTTAAGTGTTGTTATCCTGAGTGTACTTTTATTGGTTTTGAGGGTTTGTTAGTTGTTGGTGTTTAATGCTAATTATGCAAGTGGTTGATTTTGTTTGAAAAGAGCTAAACAAAAACTTCAATAAAATCAATACCTTTCCTGACTGATTTTTTGGGGTTTTTGCATTGCTTTTTAACACAAAAACAACTCACAAAAAAAACCTAAGGTTATGTTGTTGTCTTGTTACGGCGTCGGAATGTGCCGACAACAGAGCGAGGTTAGCACGCCAAACAGGGATGTTTGGCGAGTTTGTGGTGCGTC
>NZ_WTFA01000048.1:0-474 GCF_009795755.1 Gilliamella sp. Pra-s60
CAGGTCCATCTAACATATGGAATCCTAGTAAGGGCTTCTTAACTCAATCAACAAGTCCATCATCTTACGACAGGAACTTTCCAACGACTGGTTCAGATGGTTTGTATTTTGATTTGGATATAGGTGGTATTGACGGAAGTCAGTTAAGTTGGACAGTTAATACAAGTGGTAGTATAAGAGCAACGGTGAGTTGGACAAGGCCGCGTTCTGGTACATTCACAGACCCTTGGGGAAGTACAGTCCAAGCTGATAGATGGATTAGTGATAAATCCAAGAATGTAACACGGGTAACGTTGCATGGTCCTAAGGCAAGTAGTAGTCAAATAAACTCAGATAATCCTAGTTCACTAACACGTCCATCTTTGCCACAGACTTTCGAGTTGGTGGGAAGGGATAGAAGTGGTAATGAGGTTCGGTATGGATTTGTGTTGAGGCAGTGGTTCGTCAATCGTACTAAATCAGATACCGCTTATC
>NZ_WTFA01000049.1:0-467 GCF_009795755.1 Gilliamella sp. Pra-s60
AAGCCAAAATTGTTGTTTATCTTTATATAACAAGATTTATCAAATCTTGAGTTCTACCTTAACGCCGTATAGGCGGTTTAGAAAATAAATCATCATCACCGGCACCTTTGCGTAATCCTTAACGCCGTATAGGCGGTTTAGAAATCACGAACAGGGAATCTATCGACGGGTCTGTTCCTTAACGCCGTATAGGCGGTAATAAAAAGTAAAGTTAATCAAATAATTAAAAAAAACAATCGGCTATGCTATCTGTTTTATTCCGGCGTCAGAATGTGCCGACAACAGAGCGAGGTCAGCACGCCAAACAGGACGTTTGGCGAGTTTGTGGGCGCTTGGAGCGCTTCCACAAACGGTGCGTTAAGACCGAGCGACGGCGTCGGGCAGCCGAAGGCCACATTCTGCAGCCAAAGCGTGGGTTGTCAGGGAATTCGCTTTAATTCCCTGACTCGGACGTGGGCACGATAGCT
>NZ_WTFA01000004.1:0-201781 GCF_009795755.1 Gilliamella sp. Pra-s60
GAACCGAGAGTCTTAACCTTACAACTCGGAGTTGTTTTGGGTTACGCGAAGAGATGATTAAAATTTAGATAAACAGTTTGTTCCGGATTGAGCGATTGGTGTAGTTGTGAGTAATGCACACCGATTGAGAAAGAGAAGACAGGATATGTCTGGCGGTAATAGCGCGGTGGTCCCACCTGACCCCATGCCGAACTCAGAAGTGAAACGCCGTAGTGCCGATGGTAGTGTGGGTATTACCCATGTGAGAGTAGGGTGCCGCCAGACTTTTAAATAGATGAGCCCAGCAGTGATGCTGGGCTTTTTTGCTTTTGGGATTTTTATTTAGAGAAATAACGAAGCAGTAAGCTATGATGATTAATATTATGATAAATATTGATTAGTGTGAAAAATACACAGAAAAGGCGTATTTATTCTATTAGTACTATTTTTTTATTTATTTATTGCTTTATGTATGAAACAATTTAGCTATATAAAAATAAATTTTTGAGGTAGTCAGTGATTGACAATGATGGCTACCGTCCAAATGTAGGAATAGTTATTTGTAACAGGTATGGTCAGGTACTTTGGGCTCGTCGTTATGGGCAAAATTCTTGGCAATTTCCTCAGGGCGGAATAAAACAAAACGAAACGCCTGAGCAGGCAATGTTTCGCGAATTAAACGAAGAAGTAGGTTTATCATCAAAAGATGTAAAAATTTTATCTGTTACTAATGGTTGGTTACGATACAAATTACCGAAAAGAATGATTCGTTGGGAAAATCAACCTGTTTGTATTGGGCAAAAACAAAAGTGGTTCTTATTAGAATTAATATCTGATGTATCTGTAATTAATCTTAATATGTCGTCAACTCCTGAGTTTGATGATTGGAAGTGGGTTAACTATTGGTATCCTATTCGGCAAGTTATTTCTTTTAAAAGAGATGTATATAGGAAAGCAATGAAGGAGTTCTCTTGTATTGTTTTTTCAATTCAAATTGAAATAGATGTACCTATTACCAATATTCCTAAAAAGAAACGATTTAATTTCTTTGCTCATAAACGTAAAAATAAAAAGCGTATAAAAAAATGAATCAATATTTGCAATTTCCTCAAATCGATCCAATAGCTTTTTCTATTGGCCCTATATCGCTCCATTGGTATGGTGCAATGTATTTATTTGGTGTACTTGGAGCCCTTTATTTGGCTAAATGCCGGGCAAATAAACCAAATAGCAAGTGGACATTACAACAGGTTGAAAATTTGTTATTTTGGGGATTTTTAGGCCTTTTTATTGGAGGTAGGTTAGGTTATGTTTTCTTCTATAATTTTGATTCATTTATAAAAGATCCTGTAATTTTATTTAAAGTTTGGGAAGGTGGCATGTCTTTCCATGGAGGCTTGATTGGCTCTATTTTTGTTATTGCTATTTTTGCCAAAAAGACAAAGAAAACTTTTATGCAAGTAGGTGATTTTGTTGCTCCACTCGTTCCAATTGGCTTAATGTTTGGACGACTTGGTAATTTTATTAATGGAGAACTTTGGGGAAGAGTAACTAATTTGCCTATTGGTATGCTATTTCCAACATCATCACATGCCGATTTTATGTTTGTTCAATCTCATCCTGAATGGTTTTCACTTTACTCTCAGCTTAATGGTATTTTGCCACGACATCCTTCACAGCTTTATGAAATGATGTTTGAAGGAATTGTACTATTCATTATTTTGAATATTTTTATCCGAAAACCAAGACCTACTGGCTCAGTATCTGGATTATTTTTGCTTTGTTATGGTTTATTTAGATTTGTTATAGAGTTTTTTAGACAACCAGATGAACAGTTAGGTTTATTTTTAAATGTTATTAGTATGGGGCAAATATTATGTCTGCCAATGATTATTGGTGGTATTTTAATTATTTTGTTTGCGTATAGATTTAATAATAAGGCGAAAATACGATGAAACAATATTTAGCGTTAATGCAAAAAATTTTAGATGAAGGCGTGCCTAAGTCAGATAGAACGGGTACTGGAACGCTATCTATTTTTGGGCATCAAATGAGATTTAATTTACAAGAAGGTTTTCCTCTTGTCACAACTAAAAAATGTCATTTACGTTCAATTATCCATGAGTTACTTTGGTTTCTAAAAGGCGATACTAATATCCAGTATTTAAAAGATAACAAAGTAACAATTTGGGATGAATGGGCTGATGCCAACGGTGACTTAGGGCCTATTTATGGGAAACAATGGCGTACATGGGGGACTACCGATGGTCGTCAAATAGATCAAATTTCACAATTAATTGATCAAATTAAAAATGATCCTGATTCTAGACGTATGATTGTTTCTGCTTGGAATGTTGGAGAATTAGAACAAATGGCATTAGCACCATGTCATGCTTTTTTCCAATTTTATGTTGCAAACGGTAAACTTTCTTGTCAGCTTTATCAGCGTTCTTGTGACGTGTTTTTAGGGCTACCATTTAATATCGCCAGCTATTCATTGTTAGTTCATATGGTTGCACAACAATGTGAACTGGATGTAGGTGATTTTGTGTGGACTGGTGGTGATACACACCTTTATTCTAATCATATAGAACAAGCCCATTTGCAATTAAGTCGTGCACCAAGAGTTTTACCAAAATTAACTATTAAACGTAAACCTCTAACAATTTTTGATTATAGGTTTGAGGATTTTGAAATTGTTGGTTATGATCCCCATCCCGCAATCAAGGCGCCTGTTGCTGTTTGATTTTTTGTCAAAAAGTTTCAGAAAAATATTTGTCTCAGCATAAAAATAGGTAATTTTGAAAATTGAACATAGCTAATAGTTTTAATTATTAACGATGACTTAACTTAATATAATTTGATAACAAATATTACAACTGAATAATGATATGACGCCTTAAGCTTTGTTTATTTTTATGCTCCCGAAAAACAAGATATAGTATATAATAAATAACTGTATTATTAATAATATTTGATCTTAATATGAGTCAAAATCAAGAAATTCGCCCTATTTTTACTAAAAATTTATTATATCCCCGTTATTGGTTAACGTGGCTTGGTATTGGTGTTTTATATTTAATTGTTTTATTGCCATACCCAATTATTTATCAATTGGGAAGAGGGTTAGGATTACTCTCGATGAAGTTAATTGGTAAACGTAAAGAGACAGCGAGACAAAATCTTAAACTCTGTTTCCCTGAAAAAACACAACAAGAACGTGATCAGATGTTACGTGAGAATTTTATTTCTACTGGGTTAGCTATTTTTGAAACTGGTATGGCTTGGTTTTGGTCCGATAAACGTTTAGCGCGTCATACATCTATTATTGGTGATAATTACATAACAAAGGCGCAACAGTCAGGTCAAGGTGTTTTACTTATCGGTATCCATTTTTTAACATTAGAATTAGGCGCACGTATTTTGGGAATGAGTCATCCTGGTGTGGGGGTGTATAGACCGAATGATAATCCTGTTATGGATTATATTCAACTTAAAGGTCGTTTAAAATCAAACAAATATATGTTGGAACGTCATAACACAAAAGGTATGATTCGAGCATTAAAAAATGGTGAATTGCTTTGGTATGCCCCCGATCATGATTATGGTCCTAAAAATAGTGTTTTTGCTCCACTATTTTCAGTCGAAAAAGCTGCGACAACAGTAGGTACGCGTATATTAGTTAAGTTAGGTCATCCTGCTATTATCCCATTTACACCTAAACGGGAAAAAAGTGGCCGCTATATTGTTTATATTTCTCCTAGAGTTGAAGGGTTTCCTGTAGAAGATGATGTTTTAGCGGCAACGTTCATGAATAAAATCATTGAACAAGAAATTTTAAAAGCACCTGAACAATATATGTGGTTACATCGTCGATTCAAAACTCGCCCGAAAGGAGATGCCCCTTTATATTCTGATAGTGTGCAATCTGATTAATACGGTTTTTTATAATATCAGTTAAAAGAGCAAAAAATTACAATATGCAAAAACTAAATAAAATTATTTTATATTGTCGTCCTGGATTTGAAAAAGAGTGTGCGGCGGAAATTACAGATAGAGCTGCGAAAAAAGAAATATATGGTTTTGCTAAAGTAAAAGAACACAGCAGTTATGTTATTTTTGAATGTTATCAAGATGATGATGCTCAATTACTAATAAAGGATTTGTCTTTTCGGACACTTATTTTTGCACGACAAATGTTTGTTTCTGGTGACTTATTAGTTAATTTACCAACAAATGATCGTATATCTCCTATTACTAATGCATTATCTGGATGTATAGATAAAGCGGGTGATTTACGAGTTGAAGTTGCTGATACTAATGAAGGTAAAGCACTTTCAGGTTTCTGTCGTAAATTTACGGTTCCTCTTCGTCAGGCATTACGAAATAAACGTATTTTATTGAAAATTGAAAATCCTTCTCGTCCTGTTATTCATTTATTTTTTATCAATAATAATAGTTGTTATGTTGGTTATTCATTTAGCCAAAATAATTCCCCTTTTTATATGGGAATTCCACGACTAAAATTCCCTTCTGATGCTCCGAGTCGCTCTACGTTAAAATTAGAAGAAGCTTTTCATATCTTTATCCCTTATGAAGAGTGGGATGAGCGATTAAAAGGCGGGTTGAATGCTGTTGATTTAGGAGCTTGTCCAGGGGGATGGACTTATCAACTTGTAAAAAGAAGTATGATGGTTTATGCCATTGATAATGGATCGATGAATGAAAAATTAATGGAAACCGGTCAAGTCAAACATTATAGAGAAGATGGTTTTAAATTTATTCCTAAAAAGCATAATATTTATTGGTTAGTTTGTGATATGGTTGAAAAACCAACTAAAGTTACCGAATTAATAGCTAAATGGCTAATTAATGGTTGGTGTAGAGAGACTATTTTTAATCTTAAATTACCAATGAAAAAGCGTTATGAAGAAGTAAAACAAAGTTTACAATTACTAAGCAACGAATTAAATAATAAGAAAATTAATGTACAAATTCAGGCTAAACAGCTTTATCATGATCGAGAAGAAGTCACCGTTCATGTACAACGAATTTGGGGATAAAAACTTATAAGGGAATAGGTATGAATCTGAAACGCTCCTTTTGTGTTGTGTTAATAATGTCATTATTTGTATTTTTAGTGGGATGTAGTCTTAAATCAAACAAGTCCTTTGTCTTTGATGATCATCAAAACTCTAACTATTATTTGTCACAAGCGGATAATAGCACTGGTTCCATTAAAGTTAATTGGCAACTATTAGCTATTCGCGCTTTAATAAAAGAAAATAAATTTTCGCAAGCAAACGTATTATTATCAAATTTGCCTCTTAATCTTGATGCTGAACAACAGATAGAGAAGTTATTATCAGAGGGAGAAATTGCTGTAAAAAAGAGAAAAAAGTTTGACCTTAATCAATTTGCTCTCGAAAAATTTACTAATTCACAGTTATACCGTTATTACACTATAAAATTAAGGCTAGATATAAATAGTAAAGATATTAATGCCCAAGCTCATGATTATCTTCAATTAGAAAAATATGTATCAGAAGCTCAAAAAAGACAATTATTAAACAATATATGGGATTTTTTCCATAAATTGAAATCTGATAAACTTGGTAAAGTTTTTGTTGATGAAAATGACATAGTATTACGAGGTTGGGTTGAATTAGCTTATATTTATCAAAATAATACTAAAACACTAGCTTCACAAGATGAAGATACTCCAGAAACAATTGCTGCAAAATCTGAAAATCAAAAAAAATTATTGAATCAAGCTATCAACAGTTGGGCTACGCAATATCCAGATCACCCAGCTAACGATATTATTTCCATATTAACTGGTGGAAAAACACTTTCTGTTGATGCTAATGCAAAAAATGTTGCTTTATTATTACCATTAAACGGTTCTTCTCGTATATTTGGTGAAACTATTCGCCAAGGTTACATCAATGCTATAAATTTTTTCCCACAAGAACCCCAACAAAATGTGATTGTATTGGATACAACCAGTGCGCCTATAGATACTTTAATTCAACAAGCACAGGAACAGAATGTTGACTTAATTGTAGGACCTTTATTAAAAAATGAAGTTGCAAAAATAAAAGAACTAGCGCCACCTATTCCTGTTTTAGCCTTAAATAAGATTGATAACACGGCTGCTTCTGCTAATAAAATGTGTTTTTTTGCTTTATCTCCTGAGGATGAAGCAAAAGATGCTGCAGACCATATTTATTCTCAAAATAAAGTAAAACCACTACTATTAGTCCCCCAAACAGATTTGGGAAGACGAGTTGCACAAAGTTTTGCTGCACAGTGGTCACAATTATCGGCAAATAATTCACAAGCTTATGTACAATATTTTGGCAATACTACAACGTTAAGCGCCAATATGAATCGGAATGTAGGTATTAGCCTTACAGGAAATCCTATTTTGAATAATGAAGGCTTATCAGAGGGAATGTTATCTACTGGGTTTGATGCTATTTATGTTTACTCTTCATATGATGAATTGACATTGATAAAACCAATGCTTGATATGGGCGCAAATAAAACTATTGGCAATTCATCAACTATCATTCTTTATTCAAGTTCAAAAAGTCATGTTGCTAATGCTTCTAAAGATTTTAACTATGATATGAATAAAACTGAATATGCAGAAATTCCTATGATTGTGAATCAAAAGGATAATGTAAATACAAATATACCGAGTAATGTTCAAAAAGATTATTCATTAATGCGTCTATATGCAATGGGAATTGACGCATGGAGACTTGCTAATCGGTTTAACCAGCTTAATTCATATCAACCTAATTTTTTAGATGGAATGACTGGTAAACTATCCTCAACAGAACAATGTGAAGTGACTCGCTCACTCTCTTGGCAACAATATATCTATGGTGATGCTAAATCAGATTCTAAGAGCGAATAAAAAACAAATTGGTGAGCATTATGAAAATATTGCTTGCCAATATCTACTAAAGCAAGGTCTCAAACTTCTTGCTCATAATAGCCAATTTCGCTTTGGTGAGCTTGATTTAATTATGTTAGATAATGATTGTATTGTTTTTATTGAAGTACGTTATCGAAAAAATGCGAATTTTGGTGATGCCGAAATGACCGTAACATTAAATAAACAAAATAAGATAAAACAGGCTGCTCAGCTATGGATGATAGAGCAAAATTTAAACATTGAAGATACAGAGTTTAGATTTGATGTTTTTGCTATTACAGGTAAAAGGCAAAAGTGGATTATCAATGCATTTTAATTTTTAGGTGAAAACGTGCAAGATTTAATTAAAAACTATTTTACTGAAAGTATTCAGACTCAAATCGTGATGGCAGAATCACTTGGTTATTCTATCGAAAAGGCCGCAAATATCATTGTCGAGAGTTTGCTTAATGGCAATAAGATTGTGAGTTGTGGTAATGGCTCATCGGCGGCCAATGTACAAAGCTTTACTTCACGTTTAATCACTAGTATTAACATCGAAAGACCAAGTATTCCAGCAATAGCTTTAGTATCGGACAATGTTTTATTAAGTGCGATAGCCAATCATGAAGAAGTTTATGCTCGTCAAATTCAAGCATTAGGACAACAAAGCGATGTTTTAATTATAGCTACGTGTCAAGGAAATAGTCGCTCGATCATTCGAGCCGTCCAAGAAGCAGTAATTAAAGATATGAAAATTGTTGCATTAACAGCTTTTGATGGTGGTGAAGTAATTGGTTTATTAGGTCAAAATGATATTGAAATTAGAATCCCATCTTATAAAAAAGTGATGGCTTATGAAATGCATGCCATGATTTTAAATTGTCTATGCCAATTAATTGAAAATACATTGTTTATCCATAATGAATAAGTTGAAATAAAAGTAGTTTAGTTCTGCATTAATAGCTATTTTATGCTACAATTATGAACTGTTTGATGATTTAAATTAATAAGAGAACATGGTGTTATGACCGAACTAGCCAAAGAAATAACTCCCGTTAATATTGAAGATGAACTAAAGTCTTCATATCTTGATTATGCAATGTCAGTCATTGTAGGTCGAGCATTACCTGATGTGCGAGATGGTTTAAAGCCTGTGCATAGGCGTGTTTTATTTGCAATGCATGAAGCAGGGTATGATTGGAATAAACCTTATCGAAAATCGGCACGTGTTGTTGGGGATGTAATTGGTAAATACCATCCGCATGGTGATTCTGCTGTTTATGACACAATTGTGCGTATGGCTCAACCATTTTCATTGCGTTATATGCTAGTTGATGGGCAAGGTAATTTTGGCTCTGTTGATGGTGACTCGGCAGCCGCAATGCGGTATACCGAAATTCGGATGCAAAAATTTGCAGGAGCATTGCTTACAGATCTTGATAAACAAACTGTTGACTTTTCGCCAAACTATGATGGATCTGAAATGATTCCTGATGTGTTACCAACGCGAATTCCTAACTTATTGATCAATGGTTCATCTGGAATTGCTGTTGGTATGGCAACTAACATTCCTCCTCATAATCTATCTGAAGTTATTAATGGTTGTTTGGCCTTCATTGCAGATGAAAATATCTCGATTGATGGTTTAATGGAATATATTCACGGTCCAGATTTTCCAACAGCAGCATTAATCAATGGTAGAAAGGGCATCGAAAATGCTTATCGCACTGGTCGTGGTATTATCTATATTCGATCTAGAGCAACAATTGAAGTTGACGATCATAGTGGTCGTGAAACGATTATCGTTAACGAAATTCCATATCAAGTTAATAAGAAAAAATTAATCGAAAAAATTGCTGAATTAGTTAAAGATAAAAAAGTGGAAGGTATTTCAGCATTACGTGATGAATCTGATAAAGATGGTATGCGTATTGTTATTGAAATAAAACGCGATGCGGTTGGTGAAGTTGTTTTAAATAACCTTTTTTCTTTAACTCAATTACAAGTTTCATTTGGCATTAATATGGTGGCTTTGCATAAAGGTCAACCTAAACTGTTAAATTTGCGTGAGATGATTGAAGCATTTGTTCTTCATCGCCGTGAAGTAGTAACTCGTCGAACTATTTATGAACTACGCAAAGCACGCGAACGTGCTCATGTATTAGAAGGTTTGGCAATTGCACTAGCTAATATCGATCCTATCATTGAACTAATTCGTGCTGCAGCAACGCCTAGTGAAGCAAAAACTAAATTATTGAGTCAAGCTTGGCAACTTGGGAATGTTGCAGCTATGTTAGAAAAAGCAGGTAATGATGCAGCTAGACCAGAAGATTTAGCGCCAGAGTTTGGTATTCATGATGGACATTATTATTTATCAGAAGCACAAGCTCAAGCGATTTTAGATCTTCGCTTACACCGCTTAACGGGCCTTGAACATGAAAAAATTCTTGATGAATACAAAGAGTTGTTAGTTCAAATTGGTGAGTTATTGCATATTTTGGCAAGTTCAGAGCGTTTAATGGAAGTGATTCGTGAAGAGCTTGAGGCTGTTCGAGACCAATTCCAAGATGCTAGACGAACAGAAATTACCGCAAGCAGTGCAGATATTAATATTGAAGACCTTATTGCTCAAGAAGATGTGGTGGTTACTCTTTCTCATCAAGGTTATGTAAAATATCAGCCTCTTTCTGATTACGAAGCTCAACGTCGTGGTGGCAAAGGTAAATCTGCAACTAAAATTAAAGAAGAAGATTTTGTTGAAAAATTATTAGTGGCTAATACTCACGATACGATTCTTTGTTTTTCAAGCCGGGGTCGATTATATTGGATGAAAGTTTATCAATTACCTGAAGCTAGTCGTGGCTCTCGTGGTCGTCCAATAATAAATTTATTACCACTAGAAGAAAACGAACGTATTACTGCAATTTTACCAGTTCGAGAATTTGATGATGAACATTGTGTATTTATGGCAACAGCACAAGGTACAGTTAAGAAAACATCTTTAATTGAATTTAGTCGTCCACGAAGTGGTGGCATTATTGCGATTAATTTGCGTGATGATGATGAATTAATTGGCGTTGACTTAACCAGTAATGATCCTTCCGCTATGACTGATGATGAAGAAATGAATGATGATATCGTCATCGAAGACATTGATGTTGAAGATGCTGAAGTTGCGCAATGTTCAACGACTGAAGATATTATGTTATTCTCAGCAAATGGTAAAGTTGTTCGATTCCCAGCTAATAAAGTTCGTTGCATGGGACGAACTGCTGCGGGTGTTCGAGGTATAAGGCTTGATAGTGATGACAAAGTGGTATCTCTGATAGTACCTCGTGGAAACGGTGCAATATTAACAGCAACCCAAAATGGTTATGGTAAACGTACACAGCAAGAATTATATCCAACAAAATCACGAGCAACTAAAGGTGTTATTTCTATTAAAGTAAGTGAGCGTAATGGTGCTGTGGTTGGTGCGGTTCAGGTTGATGAAACGGATCAAATCATGTTAATTACAGATGCAGGAACGCTTGTTCGCACTCGAGTTTCAGAAGTAAGTATTGTCGGTCGTAATACTCAAGGCGTTATGCTTATTCGTACAGCAGAAACAGAAAAGGTTGTGGGATTACAGCGAATAGCTGAAACAGAGGATGATAGTGAATCCGATTTATTACCTCATAGTGAAGAGCGGAGTGATTTAGAACAAGGATCCGAAGAATAATTTTTAATTATAAAAAAGGATTAGTGATATTAACTAATCCTTTTTTATTTAGAATAACCTCGAAAAGGAATAGTATTAGATGGCATTTTTTACAAAAAAAATTTTAACAAATCTTGCATGGCAGATTTTAATTGCTTTGGTTTTAGGTGTTGCGATGGGAGCTTATTTATTTGAGCTTTCTGTTCCATCTCATCCATTACATTCTTATTATCAATTTTCGATAGTTAATATTTTTCAGCCTGCAGGCGATATTTTTATTCGTTTAATTAAAATGATTGTATTACCTATCATACTCAGTACATTAACGTTAGGTATTGCAGGTATTGGCGGTTCGAAAAGATTGGGAACTTTAGGTTTTAAAACAATACTTTATTTTGAGATTATTACCACTATTGCTATTTTATTAGGCCTTTGCTGGGGAAATATTTTTTCACCAGGATCGGGTATTGATTCATCTACACTTGCAACAACTGATGTGAGTAAATATGCAAAAGCAGCAGAAGAATTAAGCGGAAAACCACATGGTTTGATTGTTATGATTCTCGATATGATTCCTGCAAATATTTTTAAAGCTATGACGGATGGTGCTGTTTTACCAGTTATCTTTTTCTGTGTCTTTTTTGGTTTAGGATTAATGTCTTTACCTGACAAACAGCGTGAACCGTTTCTTTTCTTTTTAAAAGTAATTTCAGATACCATGTTTAAAGTAACCAATATGATAATGCGTTATGCACCAATTGGTGTATTTGCACTTATCACTGTAACTGTTGCTAAATATGGTTTTGAATCTTTATTGCCTTTATTTAAATTAATTTTGACTGTATATTCGGCAATGATCATTTTCACGTTAGTGGTACTTGGTCTGGTTTGCAAACTTTGTCGCTTCAATATTTTTACATTGCTAAGAATCTTAAAAGAGGAGCTAGTCATTGCATTTTCAACGGCAAGTTCAGAAACAGCGCTACCGAAGATTATTGAAAAGATGGAAGCTTATGGTGCTCCAAAATCAATAACTAGCTTTGTGATTCCAACGGGATATTCATTTAATCTTGATGGTTCGACACTTTATCAAAGTATAACTGTTATCTTTTTAGCTCAACTTTTTAAAATTGATCTCACAATTTTGGATCAAATTATTATTGTTATTACATTGATGATTGCTTCTAAAGGTATCGCAGGTGTTCCTGGTGCATCGATTTTAGTTCTATCGGCAACACTTGGTAGTGTTGGCATTCCTCTTGAAGGTATTGGTTATATTATGGGGGTTGAACGAATTTTAGATATGGGAAGAACTGTAGTTAATGTAGTAGGTAATGCATTAGCTGCAATAGTTATTGCTCGTTGGGAACATGTTTTTGATGATAATAAAGCAAGAGCTTATGAACAGCAATATTTAAAATAAAATCATTATTTGTTTACTAAAGCTTCAGCTAAAAACTGAAGCTTTTTTATTGCTTAAATAGTTATTGTGGCAAGCAATTAATAATATTCATATTAAAAAAACATAAAAAAACCCAGCATAGCTGGGCTTTTTTATTTATTTAAAACTATTTGATTTTAGCTTCTTTATAAACTACATGCTGACGAACTACAGGATCGTATTTTTTGATCTCCATTTTTTCAGGCATAGTTCTTTTGTTTTTGCTAGTGGTATAAAAATGACCTGTACCAGCAGAAGAAACTAATCTAATTTTTTCGCGTACACCTTTTGCCATGATATGGTTTCCTTATTAGTACTTTTCACCACGGGCACGAAGTTCAGCTAAAACTGCATCAATACCCTTTTTATCGATAGTACGCATACCTTTAGCAGATACACGTAGTTTTACAAAACGCTTTTCACTCTCAATCCAGAAACGGTGAGTTTGAAGGTTTGGTAGAAAACGACGTTTAGTAGCATTCATCGCATGAGAACGATTATTTCCTACTAAAGGACCTTTTCCTGTTACTTGGCATACTCGTGACATGTCAATAATTCTCCGAAATTTCTATGCTTAAGCCCTGGGCGTAATATGTTAATGGAATTAACCTCGTCAGGCTTTTAGTTTACTGCAGTTCTATCTGAGAAGCAGTTTACCTCTCACATTACACCCACAATAATGAGGTAGCGAAGTATACGCTGTTATACGAAAATTCTCAAGCATTATCTTATTTAAGCATAAAATAATTTTATTGCTCAAATGAATATTAACAAATAGATAACATTTATTTTATTTTGTTATTATTAAAACAATTACTTTCTAATTTAAATTATTTTGATTAAATACAAAAACGGTTTAATTTTATAATAAATATGTTTTAATACTAAATTATAGATTTTACCTATTAAATTTCATTTTTTAATTTTCATGGAGGTTATATGAGCCAATTTACGCCATACAGTATATACGGCATTATCGGTTATCCTTTAGGACATAGTATGAGCCCTCTCATTCATACTACTTCATTCCAAGACTATGGCATTCCTGCTGTTTTAGTTCCTTTTGCTACACCTCCACAAGAGATTGCAACTCTATTTAAATCGGTAAGATTATTAAATATTCGAGGTTTATGTGTCACTATTCCGCATAAGCAAACGATTATTCCTTATTTAGATGAAGTGACAGAGCATGTAAAAAAAGCGGGAGCTGCTAATTTAGTGTATTGGCGTGGTGATAAGCTCTGTGGTGACAATACAGATATTGTTGGATTTATGGAACCACTTAAAAACAAAAAACTACCTGCAGAATATAACAAAGTGTTATTACTTGGTGCAGGCGGTGCTGCACGTGCAGCCGTTGTTGGCTTACAGGATCTTGGTTATACCAATATTACAGTAACTGATATTGTGGATGAGTCAGCTCAAATACTAGCTAATGAATTCAACTTAAAAATAATTAAATGGGAAGACCGCAGTGAGGTTGAAGCTCAAATCATAATTAACTCAACACCACTAGGCATGACGGGGAAATTTGAAGATCAAACTCCTTACGACCAAGCTTGGTTTAAAGGAAAAGGAGTAGCTTATGATATCGTTTATACTCCATACAATACACGTTTTAGACAAGAAGCAGAGCAAGCAGGTTGGGAATCTATTTCTGGACGTGAAATGTTTATAGGTCAAGCCAATGCTCAATTTAAAATTTGGACTGGAAAGGATCTTTCTGAGCGTGCAAAACAGGCTGTAATTGATGCTTTAACTAAAAAATAATTACCACAATGGCAACAACTGTGGCTAGTTAAATTAGAATTAGTTATTTTCGGTTATTTGGATAATTTATTTTGTGATTATTAAATTTGAGTTTTATTCAATTGAACTAAAAAACTAACAATATTAACTGAATAACCAATGAGAATTACAATAAGGAATATTTATGACTAACTTAGAATTACAAGCGTACCGTCGTTTTTTCATGTTAAAAGTATCAGAAGCCAGTAAATATATTGGAAAAACAGATATTGATACTTGGCATGATTGGGAAAACGGTACTAAATCTATTCCGGAGTTTGTTGCAACAGCAATGCAAGAGCTAAAAAAGCTTCGAATCGAAAAGATAAATATTATCATCAATAGTATCAATGATCGTGTTGGTAGCAATACTATTCGTTATTTTATGACATACGAAGAATTCAAAAAGGTAAATACTGATCTTGATATTATTCAGTGGCGATTACATCAATCGATTGCGACAGAGCTTTATTTTCGTGGTTTAGAAAAGCTCTGCTAATTGACATTACCAACAAAGTTTTAATTTTACTGTTATTTAGGATTTTCTATAATTTAATGTAAATAAATATTTACGATAATATTTTTATATGTTTTATTACATTTTTATAAAAAATTTTATTTTTCAACAAATTAAATAATGTATGAAAAATATATTGCAAAAAAAAGAACAAATCACTAGCATGGTTAACATATTCTGTAAATCAGAAAGGACACCTCTAATATGAATAAAACAATTTTTTTGGTTGGTGCAAGGGCTGCAGGTAAAACAACGATGGGAAAAATGTTAGCTAATAAGTTATCGTTTTCTTTTATTGATACTGACAAGCACTTACTTGAAACAACTCAAAAAACAGTAGCCGAAATTGTTGAAAAAGAAGGTTGGGAAGGATTTAGGGCAAGAGAAAGCCAAGTGCTTGTTGACACAACTAAACCCAATTGTGTTATTGCAACTGGTGGCGGAATGGTATTAGCTGAGCATAACCGTAAATTTATGAAACAAAATGGTACAGTTATCTTTTTATCGGCACCTGTTGCGACCTTAGCGGCACGTTTAATGAAAGACCCTAATGTTGCTCAACGACCCTCACTAACAGGCTTGTCAATTATTGATGAGATGGAAAAAGTATTGGCTGAAAGACTACCTTTGTATCATGATGCTGCTCACCATGTAGTCAATGTTGACCAAGATGAAAGTCTGATTCTTTCTCAAATTCTTGAAATAATTTAAGTTTAATTTAATTTTTTTATAAAACGCCACTGAAAAAGTGGTATTTTTTGACACTAGAAAACAATTTAATATTGTTACTTATATTTTTAATAAAACAAAGTATTATGTTTTACATATGGAGTAAGACAAATGGATAATCGAAAGGTCAATCGTTATAGGATTGTTGGTTCTATTTATGCAAACTATATTATTCAAAGTATTGCGTTAATTGTAATTATGCAATTTTCTTTGGCACTTACAAAGCAATTAAATACCGATATAATAGGGCTTGGTTATGTAGCATCGGGTATCGGAATAGGTAAAATATGTTTAATGTTTTTTGGCGGAGTTTTATCGGATAAATTCGGGAGAAAGTTATTTATTTATCTAGGTATGACCTGTTATGCAATTTTCTTTGTGGGTATGACCTTTTGTACTGATATTAATATTGCCTTCTGTCTAGCAATTGCTGTTGGGGCTGGTAACTCTTTTTTAGATACAGGGTCAATGCCAGCTTTGACTGAGTGCTTTCCTAGCTCTGCAAGTTCAGCAAGCGTGCTTATCAAAGCTTCTATCTCTATCGGTACACTAATACTTCCTTTTATTGTTGCTTTCTTTTATACAAACGAGATATGGTATGGTTGGGCATTTCTTGGCTTCACTGCTTATTTAGCCATTAATGGTTTACTATTATTACCACAAAAATTCCCTTATAAAGATACGGTAATTAGAGGTAATAAAAGTTTTGGTAACTATTTCAAAGATAAACCTCGATTTGAATTAGAAGGAATTTTACTGATTATTATGGGGTTTACCACAACAGCAACATTTGTCATTATTTTACAGTGGCTCCCTATGATAGCGATGACAGGCGCTAGTATGAGTATGAGTTACGCTGGAAAATTGATTAGTTACTATAGTGCCGCATCGATCATATCGGTATTTATTACAGCCTTTGTTGTTAAACATCTCTTAAAGCCAATAATTTGTATCATCATATTTCCTGCTTTTTCTGCACTAGTGTTAATTATTTTTTATTTCAATATATCGCCCATAATGTGTTTTGTTGCGGCAGTTGGAATGGGGTTTTTTGCAGCAGGTGGAGTATTACAATTAACATTAGTTGTCATGCAACAAATGTTTCCAACTCGCAAAGGACTTGCAGTTGGTTGCATGTATACATTAAGTGGATTATCCTTTTTTGTGATTCCACAGATTGTACCTAAACTAGCAATCATAGATGTTAGTTACGCTATTTTATTTGATTTTTTTATTGCTTTATCAAGTGTCATTTTAGGTTCAATTGTTTTTTACCGTTTTAAAAAGGTAATTGATTTAACAAAAATATAATAACGCTTTAATATTAAAGAGTATGTTAAAAAACATGCTCTTTTTTTATTATGTTTTCTAACTTTTTTAAACCAATTATTTTAATTAAATTGTTATCACTATTAAGTTTTTGCTATTAACAAATATTGGATATTAAGATTATTGATATTTTAAAAAAAGCTTGCCATAAAGCTTAAAATGAATAAAAATACGAAATTAATGAATTAATATTCAACTCAAGGTGTTTGTGAAAATGAAAGAGCGTACAACTGAGTTAGTTGATGGTTTAAGACATTCTGTTCCTTATATTAATGCACATCACGGTAAAATATTTGTAATTTTACTTACGGGTGCTGTTTTAAAAAGTAATAATTATTCAAATATTATTAGTGATATCGGTTTACTGTATAGTCTTGGCATTAAACTTGTTATTGTCAATGGCGCTCGTAATCAAATCGACGAGTCTTTAAAAAATCATAATATTACTCCTAGGTACCATAAAAGCACTCGTATTACTGATGCAACAACACTTGATATAATTAAACAAGTGACAGGATCATTACAGCTTAATATTACTGCAAGTTTATCAATGTGCTTAAATAACACCCCATTACAAGGTGCTCATATTAGTGTAGTCAGCGGTAATTTTGTTATAGCACAACCTTTAGGGGTTGATGATGGTATTGATTACTGTCATACAGGAAAAATCCGCCGTATAAACAATGAAGCAATAGCAGAGCAGCTAGATCGTGGTTCGATTGTATTATTAGGCCCTGTTGGTGTTTCTGTAACTGGTGAAAGTTTTAATTTAATATCAGAAGATGTTGCCGCTGAAGTTGCTATTCGCTTAAAAGCCGATAAATTAATTGGCTTTTGTGCTGAACAGGGGGTTTTAGATGAACATGGTTGTGTTATTACCGATCTTTATCCGGTAGATGCTGATAATTATGTAAAACAAAAAGAGCAACAAGGTAAACATTTATCTAGTGAAGTACGTTTTTTACGTGCAGCATCAAAAGTATGCCGCTACGGTGTAAGGCGAAGTCATTTAGTAAGTTATTTAGTTGATGGTTCGTTATTACAAGAACTCTTTTCACGAGATGGTATTGGTACGCAAGTAGCAATGGAACATTCTGAACAAATTCGTTCTGCGACGATTAACGACATCGGGGGAATTTTAGAACTTATTCGCCCACTTGAAGAACAAGGTATTTTAGTAAAACGCTCGCGCGAACAATTAGAAATAGAAATTGATAAATTTACCATTATTGAACGTGATAACATGACAATCGGTTGTGCCGCTCTTTACCCTTATTCAGAAGAACAAATGGGTGAAATAGCCTGCGTAGCTATTCATCCTGAATATCGCAACTCATCTCGAGGTGATGTGCTTATTGACAAATTAACTGAAAGAGCAAAAGCACTCGGGCTTAAAAAAATATTTGTTTTAACAACACGAAGTATTCATTGGTTTAGAGAAAAAGGCTTTAATCCCGCTGAAGTCAAAGACTTACCAATTAAAAAAAAGCAACTTTACAATTATCAACGGAATTCAAAAATTTTAATGCTTGATAGTCTTTGATTTAAATTTAAGTCAGGCTAGTTAATATTAAATTTCTAAAAAAATAGTAATTAATATTTTACCGCAGAGCTTAAAATTTGCATTGTAAATGCTTTTTTTAAATAAAACCCTCGAGGACGAGTTAAAATAATCTGACCGTTTTCACCAATTGCCTCAGTAAGCGCTTTCCCATTTGCCGCTTTAGGCCTAATTTGTAAATAAGTACCGTAGCGTGCAGTAATTTTCTCAACTTGTCCAAGAGTTATCATATCCATCAATTCTTGCCAATCTTGCTTAAGTTGTTGCTCTTGTTCTGGGGTTGGTGTCCATAATATAGGATTTCCCACCTTTCTTTCTATTAAAGGAATCGTCCTTTGTCCTTCAATGGGTATCCAAAGGACTTTTGATAGTTTATATTTAACGTGGCTTGTTTCCCAAATAACGCCATGATTAGCCATTAATGGTGTAACACTCACAAAAGTAGTTTCTAATGGCTTACCTTGCTTATCAACAGGAATGGTTTTTAATTCAATTCCCAAACTAGCAAAATCACGTTCCGCCTTACTACCCGCATTCGCACCTAAAAAAGTTTCGATAAGATTACCTACCCAACCTTTTTGTTTGCTTAAATCAGCGGGAATAGGAATATTCAAATATTGTGCTATTTCACCAAAAGTATAGCCTGCCACTAATTGGGCACGATGTAATAATTCTTGTTCACTATTAGGTAAAAATAGATGCATGAGAAAACGAATTAACTTACTTGTTAAAAAAACAGCCAATTATATTGACTGTAAATCGTAAAATAAAGCGTTATTAACTTAACTTTTCAACCCAGCTTGCATAGTTATTAATAATAGCGGCTAAAAACGCTTTACTTTTGGCTGTAATATTACCGCTCTCATCAAAAGAAGCATTTACATTACCAATATAAGCTTCAGGTTGTTGTAGTGTTGGCATATCTAAGAAGACTAAAGACTGTCGTAATTGATGATTAGCACCAAAGCCACCAATTGCACCTTGTGAAACAGAAACAACTGCTGCTGGTTTTTTTGACCAAATACTCTTACCGTAAGGTCGAGAACCGACATCTAATGCATTTTTTATGACTGCAGGTAACCCTCGATTATATTCTGGTGTAACAAAAATAACACCCTGACAATCAGCTATTTCTTTGCGAAAACGAGTATAAGAAAGTGGAGGGGAATCGGTATCAATATCTTCATTATATAAAGGTAAATCCCCAATTTGAATTATTTGTAATGAAAGTGATGGTGGTGCGATTTTTTGAAAAACTTTTGCTACTTTTAAGTTAAAAGAATCTTTACGTAAACTTCCAACCAATACTGCAATTTTTTTACTCATCTTCAATCCTCACTTATATTTAAACTATAAGAGGCACTTATGTGCCCCTTATGGGTAATTATTAATATTTTATTAGAAAATATTAATGACCAGATGAGTCCATTCTGCGTCCAGTTTCAAATAAGAACCAAGCACGTCTTTCTGTTTGATCAATCCATTCTTCGATTAAACTTGCAGTTGCTGTATCGTTATATTTATCACAAATATCATGTGCAACACGCATACGTTCTGTTAATTTCACATTATCTTGACAGAGTTCTGCAAGCATATCTGATGGTTCGACAAAATCTGCATCATTATCAGAAATACTTTGTAATTTAGCAATATGACCAATTGAACGTAATGTTGTACCGCCTAATTTACGCACACGTTCAGCAATTGGATCTGTCATAGCAAATAGCTCTTCACCATGATCATCTAGCATTAAATGGTAATCACGGAAGTGAGGACCACTTACATGCCAATGAAAGTTTTTAGTTTTTAAATATAAAGCAAATACATCAGCCAACACAGAATTCATTGCGCCAGAAATGTCTTTTGATGCTTTTTGACCTAAGTCAGTAGGGAATAAAATTGCTGCTTGTTGTAGTCTTTTAGTAGAGGTAGTACTTTTAGCCATAATATATTCTCCTTAAATAGAATAACGATGTAATTATGTATACAAATTACGCCAACTAAATAGTAAAGTCCAATAAAAATAGATGATTATTGACTATTGTTGCTATTTTAGTAACCTATGGATTTAAGTTTCTGTTTTTATTGTTAATTTGTTATTTTTTTATTTGTTATATAATTAAAAAATTATCTCAAAAAATGGATTAATGCAAAAAAGGATTGAATTAAAAATAGCCAATAAATAATATAAAAATATTGCTGCTGAAACGCAACTTAGGAAAAACCAAAAAATTATTTTGATGTTAAAACATAATAGCTCTTGTTTGGATATGGGTTAAATATTATAAAAATAATATTAACCCATCTAACTAGCTTAAATTTTCGACTAAAAATAGCTGAATTTTTCGAAATTTATTTAAAATAACAATCTTGCTCGGATTGTTCCTTGTACATTTTTCAGCTTAACTAATAACTCTTCAGCTTTACTTTGCTCAACTCTATCAATATCAATCACAACATAACCAATTTTGGCATCGGTTTGCAAATACTGTGCTGAAATATTCAATCCTTGCTCGGCAAATAGCGTATTAATTGCTGTTAACACACCGGGTTGATTATGGTGAATATTAATAAAACGGCTTGAGCCTTTAGCTGGAATAGGTAAAGAAGCCTCAGGAAAGTTAACGGCTGAAAGCGTTGCGCCAGTATCCGAATATTTAGCGAGTTTGGTGGCAACTTCAATACCGATATTTTCTTGTGCTTCACTAGTAGAACCACCAATGTGTGGTGTAATAATGACGTTATCAAATTGACATAATGGCGATTCAAATGGATCGTTATTACTAGCAGGTTCAGTTGGAAAAACATCAATAGCAGCCCCGCTAAGTTTATTTGCGTTTAGTGCATTGGTTAATGCATCGAGATCAATGACTTTACCACGCGAAGCATTAATCAAAATTGCGCCTGACTTCATAGCCTCGATTTCGTTATTACTGATCATTTTGATGGTAGTTGCGTTTTCTGGCACATGCATAGAAACAATATCACTTATCGCTAGTAATTCTTTCATTGTTGAAATTTGTTTAGCATTACCTAAAGGTAGTTTTGTTTCAATATCGTAAAAATAAACATTCATCCCTAATGATTCAGCTAAAATACTCAATTGACTACCAATATGTCCATAACCAATGATACCTAAATTTTTACCACGAGCCTCGTGCGAACCGGTGGCAATCTTATTCCATTTACCTTGGTGTGCTTTAGCGTTTGCTTCGGGAACTCGGCGCAATAGCAAAATAGCTTCAGCTAAAACAAGTTCAGCAACGGATCGTGTATTTGAAAATGGTGCATTAAATACAGGAATACCTTTTACAGTGGCAGCATCAAGATCGACTTGATTCGTACCAATACAAAAACAACCGATACCGGCAAGTTTGGGCGCTGAGTCAATAATATCTTTAGTTAATTGAGTTCTTGAGCGGATACCAATAAAACGGACATCTTTTAAGGCTTGTTTTAGTTCTTCGGACGATAGGGCACTTTTTTGATATTCAATATTAGTAAAACCGGCTGATTTTAATATATCTATTGCGCTAGGATGAACGCCCTCAAGTAACAAAAACTTGTTTTCATCTTTGGTTAAAGTCTGAATAACCATTATTTCCTCTCTTTCCTTTTTCCTTCAAAATGCAAATGGATAATTACTTGTTATACAACATGACAAGTTGATTCTAATGATCTATTTTTAGCTCTTTTACACCAGTGCTACAGCCAACTAGTGCAATATCAGCCCCTTTATTAGCAAATAAGCCAACAGTGACCACACCAGCAATACTATTAATTCGATTTTCTAATTCCATTGGCTTTGAAATAACCAGATCATGAACATCCAAAATCACATTACCATTATCAGTAACGACGCCTTGACGATATATTGGTTTACCTCCCAATTTAAATAATTCGCGAGCAACATAAGATCGCGCCATTGGGATTACTTCAACAGGCAATGGAAATGAGCCTAAAACATCAACCACTTTTGATTCATCGACAATACAAATAAATTGCTTAGCAATAGCAGAAACAATTTTTTCACGCGTTAAAGCTGCACCACCACCTTTAATCATTTGTAAATGATGATTTATCTCATCTGCACCATCGACATAAACATCTAAACAATCGACCTCATTACAATCTAATACATTAATACCATAGCTTTTTAACTTTTGAGTTGATGCTTCTGAGCTTGAAACAGTACCTTTGATTTGATCTTTAATTGTTGCTAACGCATCAATAAAATGAGATGCCGTTGAACCTGTTCCCACACCGACATAAGAATCGGGTTTGATAAATTTTAATGCTGACCAACCTACGGCCTTTTTCAATTCGTCTTGAGTCATAGTATCACCCTAATTTAAGGATAATTTTCTAAAAAAATAAAATTTTGAAAGAAAAATTATTGAAGATATGGCATAGTACCCAATTAAAAAGTAAAAATCATCAGGATTTTAAGAAAATATATCAACTTTTTGATATGTGTGAAACTTATTGCGATATCAAACTAGCTTGAATATTCAAGCAATGATCAAATCATTAGTAAAGAGATTATGAAGCGTCCAGATTATAGAGCATTACAAGCGTTAGATGCAGTGATAAAAGAGCGAGGATTTGAGCGAGCAGCAGATAAACTGTGTATTACACAGCCTGCGGTATCGCAACGCATTAAGCAATTAGAAAGCTTTTTTGGTCAGCAATTGTTGGTAAGAACCATACCACCGAAAGCAACTAAGCAAGGCGAACATCTGCTAGGGTTATTGCATCAAGTTGAGTTATTAGAACAACAATGGCTGGGTGATAACGACCAAAACACCACACCATTATCATTATCTATTGCGATAAACGCTGATTCTTTAGCAACTTGGCTTTTACCTGCATTAAAACCAGTTTTAGATAAAAATATCTTACGATTTGATATACAAGTCAAAGATGAAGAACATACATTAGAACTATTGCGCTTAGGTACTGTCGTTGCGGCAATTAGCATTCAGGCCAATCCTTTACCGGGGTGTTTATCTGATTTATTAGGTGCATTAGACTACATTTTTGTTGCTTCGCCTGATTTTGCTAAAAAATACTTTCCAAATGGTGTTACTCGATCCTCATTATTAAAAGCCCCAGCGGTTGCATTTGATCATTTAGATGACATGCATCAGGCCTTTTTGCAAGAAAACTTCAACCTCACTCCTGGTAGTGTCATTTGCCATATTACCAGTTCGTCAGAAGCCTTTGTACAACTAGCTAAACAAGGTTCCGCTTGCTGTATGTTACCTAAATTACAGGTTGAACAAGAATTAAAAAGTGGCGAACTCATTAATTTAACCGAAGGGCTATATCAAAGGCGAATGCTATATTGGCACCGTTTTGCGCCAGAAAGTAGTGTGATGCAAAATATCTCTGAGACTTTGATTCAGTATGCTAAAAATACATTATCACAACCTCAAGATTAAGATCACAAGTAATAGATAAATTAGGTGATTTGTTTACTTAAACGCATACTTTTCTAAACTTTTTGACAAACCAACATCTTTATTTAAAGAGCTGAAGATATGAGCCAATTAAAAAATGATCGCTATTTACGCGCTTTGCAATGTCTACCTGTTGACTACACTCCGATCTGGATGATGCGCCAAGCTGGCCGTTATTTACCTGAATATCGTCAATTAAGAGCAAAAGCGGGCGATTTTATGACATTATGTCAAACCCCAGAACTTGCTTGTGAAGCAACTTTACAACCTATAGCGCGATATGAACTTGATGCGGCTATTATTTTTTCGGATATTTTAACTATTCCTGATGCTATGGGGCTTGGTTTACATTTTGAAGCAGGTGAAGGCCCTAAGTTTACACAATCGATCACTTGCATGTCCGATATTGAGCAATTACCGACACCTGATCCTGAGCAATCACTTCGCTATGTGATGGACGCAATTCGTTTAACCCGAAAAGAACTCAATGGCAAAGTACCATTAATTGGATTTTCAGGTAGCCCATGGACATTAGCCACCTATATGATCGAAGGGGGAAGCAGTAAAGCATTTACTAAAATAAAAAAAATGCTTTACAGTCATCCTAAAGCGTTACATCGATTACTGGAAAAGCTCGCAGACAGCGTAGCATTGTACTTAAATGCTCAAATCGAAGCTGGAGCACAATCCATTATGATTTTTGATACTTGGGGCGGCGTATTAAGCCATCAAAGTTATCAAACATTTTCACTGCATTATATGCAATTAATCTTATCAAAATTAAAACGTGGTCAAAAAACTCAAGATATCACTTCATATGTACCTGTTACGTTTTTTACAAAAGGCGGGGGATTATGGTTAGATAGCATTGTCAATACGGGTTGTGATGCAATCGGTGTTGATTGGACAGTTAATTTAAGTACCATCACACAAAAAGGGCACATTGCCGTACAAGGCAACTTAGATCCATCGGTTTTATATGCAGACAAACTAACAATAGAATCTAATGTAGAGGGCGTTCTTAATGAATTTGGTGCTTATAATGGACATATCTTTAATCTAGGTCACGGTATCCATCAAGACATTCCTGTCGAACATGTACAATATTTAATTGAAGCAGTGCATCAACAGTCAAAAAGGTTTCATCATGATTAAAAATCCCGTTCAATTAAGAATAGAAAAACTACCGCAATGGCAACAACGTTTATTTATGGCTTGTTTATGTGAACGAATGTACCCTAATTTTGTTTTTTATTACCAGCAACAACAAAATGACGAAGCGCCAAAAAGTTACAAAAAAATACTAGATTTAGTTTGGGAATCACTACTGGTTGAAGATGCCAAAATCAATTTTGATTTACAGCTTGAAAAATTAGAAGCGATTATTCCTACAGTAACTGACGACAGCCCTTACATGGTCTACCCAGCTATTGATGCCTGTCATGCGCTTAGCGAGGTTTTACACTCTTATTTAAGTGGTGAAATTGCTGAACATAGTGCCAAAGTAAGCAGCCTATCTGCCACCACAGTTGCCGAATTTGAAATGACCAAAACTAATGTTGCGCTAACGGAAGATGAACAACAAACCTTACCTAGTGTAATTGATGAATTTGATTTACAGTGGGAACTGTTTCGATTATTGCGTGATGAAAACAACGAACAGAGTGAATTAATAAAAGGTTTAAAAGATGAAATCAGGTCTGTTAGAACAAGCAATATTGGTGTTTTTTTAAGCGATTAAGTCATTTCAAGTGTAATTTTTTTAGTTTTTATTAAATTTTTCTTTAACATTAAGCAAATATAGACTACATTTAACAGCAATGTAATCTAAACATTGTTTACAGTAGCGAAGTTAGAATTTTAGATTCTTACTTCGTGTATAATGTTAACTTTAACAATAAAATAATATGTAAGGATATACCCATGAATAAAACAGAACTTGTTGACGCTATTGCTAGCAAAGCTGATATTACTAAAGTTGCCGCTAAAACAGCGTTAGAAGCTACCTTAGCTGCTATTACTGAATCATTAAAAGCTGGTGAACCAGTTCAATTAGTTGGTTTTGGTACATTCAAAGTTAATGATCGTAAAGCACGTACTGGTCGTAACCCAAAAACAGGTAAAGAAATCAAAATTGCAGCAAGCAAAGTACCTGCATTCGTATCAGGTAAAAGCTTAAAAGAAGCAATTAAATAAGTCGATTATTTTTTATCGATAATTTTATCGATAAAACATTTTAAGGGCATAAGACAACGTCTTATGCCTTTTTCATTGTACATAAATTATGTGCGCTGTAAAAATAAACATCTACCTAGTTATCATATTGATTTACTAACCCATTGGCTATATTCAAGTTTGATTACCATTAACTATTTTTAAGTTGTTATTTGAATTAATGTAGCTTGTAATATATTGGCTAAATCTTGAGGGGAAATTTCGATTTCTAAGCCTCTTTTACCGCCAGACACAAACATAGTGTTGTACTGAGTGGCACTTAAATCAATAAGTGTTGGAAGCGTTTGTTTTTGACCTAAAGGACTGATGCCTCCAACTAAATATCCCGTTACTTTTTGTGCTAAATTCGGATCTGCCAGATCGATTTTTTTACAGTTTAAGGCTTTTGCTGCTTTTTTAAGGTCTAAATGGCTATCAACGGGCAACACGCAAACACCTAGGGTTTTAGGGTTACCATTCAAACTTACAACCAACGTTTTAAAAACCTGAGCGGCAGTCACATTTAAGCTAGGATCAAGCTTATCGACAGCTTCTTGCCCATAGCGGGTTTGGTTTGGATCGTGCTTATACTGATGGATATTAAATTTGATTTTTAACTTTTTAAGTAAATTAATTGCGGGTGTCATAATTGTTATCCTAGTAGTTTTTATTGGAACAAATATAATACACAGCGAATAGATATAGCAAGTTAGTTCCCCTCACCAATCAAAATTGGTGAGGATAATAATAACTAAACGATCAAACTATTAGTTTCTTGCTGATCATCTTTTGTTGGAAGGTTTGAATTAGCAGGGTTAGTTGCTAGCGAATAAAGACGATAGAAAAAGCCTGTCAGGAAGATATCAAAAAAGAAAGAACAGAACGAAAGAATAGCTTCAAATACTATATTTTTTTCATCGCTTATTAAAGACAATTTAGCAATAATTATAAAAAATACGATATGAATTAACATGATAAAAAAAGAAGGAACCCATTGAGTTTTTGTTAACTGAAAACTTAACGAAAACGACTCAAAGAAACTTTTTTGTTTAGACTCAGCCAATGATCCCAAAAAGAAGTTAGTAAAAATGAATAAAAGTATGGAAGGAAAAATTAGCGCTAAAATAATTAATACAATAATCAAACTTTGGGGGAATATAAAACTTAAACTAATAAAGATTAACAATAAAAACAATATGATAAAAGTTAATGACAAAGTCATAATAAGATAAAAAGCGATGATTTTTAATATAACTCCTAATGCTTTAGATAGTAATAGTTTGGGGTTAAGTTTATCACTCACATAAAGATTATGAATTGTTGCAATACTAATTGACTTTAGAACGATAGATAGTGCAAGCGTCATAATTATAAGTAACACATAGCTATTGATAATTTCTGATAAATCTAATTGCTTGTATACCTCTGGTTGGTAAAGGTCGTAAGTTATAGCTGTGCTAATTAGTGTTACTAATAAACTTACAAACGTAATTGATTTAATACGATTACGAACAAAATTAAGTGTTTGCCTAAAAACTAAAGAAAAAGGGATTTTTTTTTGCATTTCTATATAAGTTCCTTATGAGTGGTAACAAATTTAGTTACCACGGTTTATAATATAAATAACAAGACTTCTAAACTAGGCTTGTAATAATGAAATATCTGCTACTTTTAAAAATAGATTTTGTAGTTTTTCTAAAAGTGCTAATCGATTCACCTTAATTTGTTCATCATCGACCATCACCATTACCGACTCAAAAAAAGCATCGACAGGAGCTTTAAGTGCAGACAGCTCAATTAACGCATCTTGATAACGTCCATGACTAAAATAAGGCGCTAGCTTATCGGCTAATACCGCGACTTGCTTAGCTAATTCACCTTCTGCACCTTCTTCTAATAAAGCGACATTGATTTTTTCAGGAATTGCGATATTTGCTTTAGATAGAATATTTGACACTCGCTTATTGGCTTCAGCCAAAGAAGCGGCTTCAGGCAGTGTTCTAAAGTGAGTAACCGCCTTAACACGTGCATCAAAATCAGCAGGCTTGGTTGGATTCAACGCTAAAACAGCCTGAATGGTATCAATGGCAAAACCTTGCTCTTGGTACCAAGCACGGAAACGACCTTGCATAAAATTAACAATATCATCAACCACATTCTTATTGGTCAACTTATCGCCATATAATGACGCCGCATAACTTGCCAGTTCAACAAGATCTAACGGTAGTGCCTTTTCAACAATAATACGCAAAACACCAATTGCGGCACGACGCAAAGCAAAAGGATCTTTATCGCCTTTAGGATGTTGACCAATACCAAAAATACCCGCTAAAGTATCGAGTTTTTCAGCGATAGACACCGCACATGATACTGCGGTACTAGGTAACTCATCACCAGCAAAACGCGGCTTATATTGTTCTTCAATTGCGATGGCAACTTCACTGCTTTCACCATCTTTTAAAGCCAAATAACGCCCCATAATACCTTGAGTTTCAGGGAACTCAAAAACGGTATTGGTTACTAAATCACATTTAGTCAACTTACCTGCTCGTTTTGCTTGCTCAACATTGGCTGCTATTTTTTCAGCAATAAAACCAGACAACGCCTCAATACGAAGAGACTTATCTTTAACCGTACCTAATTGTTGTTGGAATAAAACCGTATCAAGGCGAGGCAAACGATCTTCTAAACGTTGTTTCAAATCGGTCTTATAGAAAAACTCAGCATCAGCAAGACGAGGGCGAACCACCTTTTCATTACCTGAAATCACCACTTGCGGATCTTTCGACTCAATATTGGCAACAAAAATAAAATTAGGTAACAATTTGCCTTGATGATCATAAACAGGAAAATACTTCTGATCGCCTTTCATTGTATACACCAACGACTCAGCAGGCACAGCCAAAAAGCGTTCTTCAAATTTAGCGGTTAACACCACTGGCCACTCAACCAATGAAGATACTTCCTCAAGCAGGCTATCGGTCAAGTCGGCTTTACCATTTAATTTTGCCGCAGCATCTTCGGCTTGCTGTTTAATGATTGTCTTACGCTTATCATAATCAGCCACCACCTTACCACGTTGCTCTAAAATTTCAGGATATTGATCAGCATTATCAATCGTAAATTCTTGCTCACCCATAAAACGATGGCCACGAATAATACGGTTTGACTCAATATCTAAAATCGTACCAGCAACAAGCGCATCGCCATAAAGCATCGTTACCGTATGACAAGGACGAATAAACTCAACCTGACGTGCCGCCCAGCGCATAGGTTTTGGAATTGGCAACTTACTCAATGCAGTTTTAACCATATCACACAACAAATTAACCACAGGCTGACCTTTTTGATTTTGAGTATAAGACAGCCACTCGCCTTTATCGGTTTGTATACGCTCGGCTTGATCAACAGTAATACCACAACCCCTCGCCCAACCTTCAGCGGCTTTAGTGGCATTACCATTGGCATCGAAAGCGGCACTAACCGCAGGACCACGTTTTACAATTTGACTATCGGGCTGGGTATCGCTCAAATTTAACACCTTCAACGCTAAACGACGTGGCGAAGCATACCAAAGCACCTCGCCGTGTTCTAAATTAGCATTATCAAGCTGATCAATAAAATTAGCCGCAAAGCTTTCAGCTAAAGTGCGGAGTGATTTTGGTGGTAACTCTTCGGTACCGATTTCCACTAAAAATGTTTTTTGCATAATCTTCTCATTCCTACTTTGATGCACTGTCGTTAGCGCGTGAATTTTGACACATAGGGAACCCAAGTGCTTCACGAGATGCATAATATGCCTCGGCCACCATTTTTGTTAACGTCCTAATACGCAAAATATAACGTTGACGCTCCGTAACCGAAATCGCCTTACGAGCATCAAGCAAATTAAAACAGTGGGCGGCTTTCAAAATACGTTCATAAGCAGGTAACGGAAGTGGTTTTTCTAACTCAAGTAAAAACTTAGCTTCTTTTTCGTGTTGCTCAAAACAATAAAATAAAAACTCAACATTAGCATATTCAAAATTATACGTTGACTGCTCAACCTCGTTTTGATGGAACACATCACCATAGGTTGTCTTACCGAATGCACCATCGCTCCAGACTAAATCATAAACACTATCCACGCCTTGAATATACATAGCTAAACGCTCAAGCCCGTAAGTGATTTCGCCGGTGACAGGCTTACATTCAAGCCCACCAACTTGTTGAAAGTAAGTAAACTGGGTCACTTCCATCCCATTTAACCAAACTTCCCAACCAAGCCCCCATGCACCAAGGGTTGGGTTTTCCCAATTGTCCTCAACAAAACGGATATCGTTAACGGTAGGATCAAGCCCTAATTCTTTTAACGAACCTAAATAGAGTTCTTGGATATTATCAGGCGAAGGTTTTAAGATAACTTGAAATTGATAATAATGTTGTAACCTGTTTGGGTTTTCGCCATAACGACCATCGGTAGGGCGGCGTGATGGTTGAACATAAGCGGCATTAATCGGCTCAGGCCCTAGCGCTCGTAAACATGTCATAGGATGTGAAGTCCCCGCACCGACTTCCATATCTAAAGGCTGAATCACACTGCAACCCTGATTAGCCCAATAATCTTGTAACGTAAGAATTAACCCCTGAAAGGTTTTGACATTAAACTTTTGCATGATGTTATCTTTATGGTTGAATTGGTTTTTCGATAATTTAAACAGTGCTATATATTATACTTTTTATCAATACTTGTGAAATGTCTAATTGTTTTGAGTCTAAATATGTTGGTTGAGTTTATAGATGGATGTGTTTTTGCAAAAAAACATCAAGAAAAAACTTTAATAAAATCAATGCCTTTCCTGACCGATTTTTTAACGGAAAATCAAGCCTTTTTTGTTTTTGTGAATAGAATAAATTGGGGGCGGTGGTTTCGGACGCTTTGACCTTTGGGTGAACAAAACAGCTATCGTGCTTACGTCCGAGTCAGAGAATTAAAGTGAATTCCTTTAGCAATCCCACGCTTTGGCTACAGAATGTGGCCTACGGCTACGCTACTCGTATCATCCTGATACTCGCCTCTACGAGGCCATCTTCGCTGTGCTCAGATGTTCAAATTTGTTCCAGACAAATTTGTTCTCCGCCGTCGCTCGGTCTTAACGCACCGTTTGTGGAAGCGTTCCCGACGCACCACAAACTCGCCAAACATCCCTGTTTGGCGTGCTAACCTCGCTCTGTTGTCGGTACATTCTGACGCCGTAACAAGACAACAACATAACCTTAGGTGTTTTTTGTGCGTTGTTTTTGTGTTAAAAAGCAACGCAAAAACCCCAAAAAATCGGTCAGGAAAGGTATTGATTTTATTGAAGTTTTTTTGAGGTGGTTTTTATTAAAAAAGTGATTAAAAACCGCTACCTAAAACAGCGACTAAAAACGACCACTCAAGCACCCATAAAAAATGCCACTTTCCCCAAAAAAACAAAGCAACCCCTCCTTACGCCCTAACAAATCTTTACAATAAATTAACAAAAAAAGTGGCAGATTATTCGCCATCAAGCTATAATTTTTAGGCTTATTCAAGCAGGGAATCGCTCAAAAATAAAGCGAATGGATAGAAAAATCGAGAAAAAACAAGAAATTACTTGACAAGGAATAAAAAATGCATTACCATGGTTGGCATCTGGCATCTGGCATCTGGCCTGCCAAACCTATGCCCTAAATCTTATTGATTCGCACAGTGGTCAAAATAGAGCGCCACAGTTATTTTCATCACCGAAGTCATTTCGCGTAGCGAAATCGACGCCGTCATCGATGCCGTCATCGGCAAAATCTTCGGCAAAATTATCGCCGATATCCAAGTGGTTATTCAAACCGCCGTTACTATTTAAATCACCATTGTTATCAAAATCGGCATTATTCTTTGCGCCATTGTTGTTATTGTCATATACGCAGGATGTACAGGCGTTATCGGCACAGACATCAAGGGTAATAGAGGGTAGCGCGCCATATTTAACGTTTGATGGTGGACAGACAAAGGCAATGGATACAGATACCCTTTTGGCAATCGAGTTGCCAGATGGAAGGGTTATCACGCCATCGACCAACACATCGAGTCGGACAAATCCGATAATGTTACCGGATGGTGATTTTACTTTTGGTGATATACACACAGTGGTACCATTGTCCGTTCCATGGTCATATGAAAGGTATACAATAGGTATAAATGATTTGGTTAACCAAGGGAAGTGGGGTGATGATGATGGTGATGGACAGGGAGTTAATGGAGTAACAGCATCGGGGAGTGTATCGGTAGAGTTTGCAGAGATAACTGGTGAAAGATGGGGTTATGGATTTAGATTAACTAGATGTCGTGATGTTCCTTATACGGTAACCTTAAGTAGTACAGGGGGGAGTTTAACTACACGATATGGTTTACCGAATAGGAGTACGTTCAGTGGAGGCAGAGTGACGTATTATCTCATGCCGCCACGGCCTGAAATTTGTTCGGTCAGGCCGAATTTGTACATGGGAGGCACTGGAGCTACTAATGTTAATGGATTCAGCGACGAACCCCGCTATGCAGGTCCTGCTAGCATATGGTCTCCTACTAAGGGCTTTTTAACCGTGTTTACAAGTCCATCATCTTACGACAGGAACTTTCCAACGACTGGAGCAGATGGTTTGTATTTTGATTTGGATATAGTTGGATTAGATGCAAGTCAGTTAAGTTGGACAGTTAACACAAGTGGTAGTCTAAGCGCAACGGTGAGTTGGACAAGGCCGCGTACAGATTCACAGACAGACCAATGGGGAGCTACTGTCCAAAATGATGCTTGGATTAGGGATAAATCCAAATATGTAACACGGGTAACGTTGCATGGTCCAAGGGCAAGTAGTAGTCAAATAAGCTCTGGTAATCCAAGTCGACTTACACGTCCATCTTTGCCACAGACTTTCGAGTTGGTGGGTAGGGATAGAAGTGGTAATGAGGTTCGTTATGGATTTGTGTTAAAGCAGTGGTTCGTCAATCGGGGTAATGAAGAGGAACGTTATAATGACCAGTTAGCATGGTGTAATAGTTTGGGTTATCGGATGCCACGGGTAAGGGATTTAACCAATTCAAACTATAACAATTTAGGCGCAGCCCCTAGCTCATCTGGTAGCTATTACCAGCGTAACATAGGTGCAGGCTTTTTCACGGAGTGGGGCTTCATGTTCGGCTACGTTGATGCGGGCTTCCTCTCCAACGGCTCCTACTGGACGAGTGACGCAACAGGTAGCAAACAGTTATATGTCTACTCGAGCAACGGCACTGCCAGCAGCATCCCTGGTACCTACAGGCGTTTTGCTGTTTGCCCTACTCCTTAGCTTTTAGCGTTTAGTTCTTAATCCTTAGGGCGCGGAAGGGGGTTACGGTGCCTGAGAGGACAATATAAAAAAGAATAAAGCCCCCGCGTAAGTTGGGGCGTTTCCCTTAGGGTTGCGCCGTTGTGGCAAAGCCACAATAGCGCTGCCCCCCGCCGACGCTGAAAGCGTCGATGGCAGTTTTAGTGGATTACGATGTGGCGGTTTAAAGCGGTGGTCTATTTTAGTTTGGCAAGGTTTCGGGCGTTTAGGTTTTTGCTAAAAAAATACCAATAAAAACTTCAATAAAATCAATGCTTTTTCTGACCGATTTTTTAACGGAAAATCAAGCCTTTTTTGTTTTTGTGAATAGAATAAATTGGGGGCGGTGGTTTCGGACGTTTTGACTTTTTGCGAATAAAATAGCTATCGTGCTCACGTCCGAGCAAAGGGAATTTAAAGCGAATTCCCTTTGCAATCCCACGCTTTGGCTACAGAATGTGGCCTTCGGCTACGCTACTCGTATCATCCTGATACTCGCCTCTACGAGGCCACCTTCGCTATGCTCAGGTGTTCAAATTTGTTCCAGACAAATTTGTCCGACGCCGAAACAAGACAACAACATAACCTTAGGTCTTTTTTGTGAGTTGTTTTTGTATTAAAAAGCAATGCAAAAATCCCAAAAAAGTGGTCAGGAAAGGTATTGATTTTATTAAAGTTTTTATTTAACTCTTTTCAAGCAAAATCAACCACTTGCATAATTAGCATTAAACACCCACAACTAACAAACCCGCAAAACCAATAAAAGCACACTCAGGATAACAGCATTTAACGGCAAAAAATCAGTCAGGAAAGGTACTGATTTTATTAAAGTTTTTATAAGGCATTTTTATCAAACAAAAACAACCTCAAAAAACAGTTAAGGTTATGTTGTTGTCTTATTCCGGCGTCAGAATGTGCCGACAACAGAGCGAGGTTAGCACGCCAAACAGGACGTTTGGCGAGTTTGTGGCGCGCTTGGAGCGCTTCCACAAACGGTGCGTTAAGACCGAGCGACGGCGTCGGGTAGCCGAAGGCCACATTCTGCAGCCAAAGCGTGGGTTGTCAGGGAATTCGCTTTAATTCCCTGACTCGGACGTGGTCACTGTAGCCATTTTGTTCACCAAAGGTCAAAACGTCCGAAACCACCACACCCAATTTATTCTATTCACCAAAACAAAAAAAACTATTTTCCCACTAAAAAATCAGTCAGAAAAGGTATTGATTTTATTCAAGTTTTTTGTACGATTTTTTTGCCAAAAAATCCCTAATGTCTTGTTGTGATTTGAGTGTTCTTATATTTTGTAAGAGTTCCGACGCCTCGGCATAGTGCTGTTTTAAGTAAGCCAGCCACTGCTTAATGCGTGCGGAGTGATACAAAGGTTTAACATCATCAATCGATGAAGCTGCATAGCGGATTAATATCGCCATTACTTGTTGCCAATTTAATGCGGGTTGTTTAGTTCGAATCATGTTGGCTAAATTGGGAATGGTTAAAATGCCTCGCCCTAGCATAATGTCGTTAGTTTGGCTTTGGTTTATGCAATTTTTTGCATCTTCAATAGTAAAAATTTCGCCATTGGCAATAACGGGAATGTTTAATTGCTGTTTGATTTGGCCAATTGTTTGCCAGTCTATTTTTTCGGCTTTGTAGCCGTCTTCTTTGGTTCTGCCGTGAATCACGATTTCATTGGCGCCTGCATGTTCAATTGCGCTTGCAATGTCGTGACAATGCGCTTTGTTATTCCAGCCTAAGCGAATTTTGACCGATAATTGGTGTGATTTTCCGATTGCTTGCCTGACTTGGCTGACAATATTAAATATCTGTTCGGGATACTGTAATAAATAAGCACCACCGTGATTGCCGACCACCGTTTTGGCTGGGCAACCAAAATTGATGTCGATACCGTAAGAGCCTAATTCAATGGCTTTAATGGCGTTTTCTGCCATCCATTCGGGTGATTGTCCTAAAATTTGGACACGAACAGGTGTGCCTGATTGGGTTTTCCCATTATGGTAAAGTTCAGGGCATAGGCGGTAAAAAGTTCGATTAGATAATTTGTGATGTGTCACTCTAACAAATTCAGTCACACAATAATCAAATGAGTTAATTTCGGTTAATAGTTGCCTTACTTGATAATCAAGTACGCCTTCCATGGGCGCTAAAATAATTCGATTAATTTTCATTGAGAAACCTGATTGGTATTACCATTGCTACAAACACGGCAGTTAGGTTGTTTGGTTATTTTGATTTGGTTAAATTCCATTGTCATTGTGTCAATCATTAATAGACGTCCAATTAGGGGCTTTCCATATTGAGTGAGCACTTTTATGGCTTCTAAGGCTTGCATTGAGCCAAACATGCCAACCAGTGGCGCCATGACACCTGTTTCAACGCAAGTAAGCTGATCTTTGCCAAATAAGTGGCTTAGACAATGATAACAAGGCTCATTAGGTTGGTAAGTAAATACGCTTAGTAACCCTTCCATTCGAATAGCCGCTCCAGAAACTAGCGGTTTTTTTACTTGAAAACAGCAACGGTTAATTTGTTCTCGGGTTGCTAAGTTATCGGTACAGTCGATGATAATGTCATGCTGTTTGATAAGCGATATCAGGGCGTTGTCGTCAAGTTGTTTATTTATTGTGTCAATCACTAGGTTGGCATTGATATTGATTAAGGCTTGTTTTGCAACGTCGACTTTGTATTGGTTAATGGCATTTTCAGTATATAAAATTTGTCGATTTAAGTTAGATTTTGATATCGTGTCAAAATCTACTAACGTTAATTTGCCTACCCCCGAAGCGGCTAAATAAAGCGATGCCCCACAGCCAAGTCCACCTAAACCAATGATCAGTGCTGAACTGTTTTTTAATATTTGTTGTTTATCAATATCGAAATTACGCAATGTAATTTGTCTATCATAACGAAACAATTCTTGATCAGTGAGCTGTTGCATATGGTGTGATGAGTGTTGTGAATATAAGTCGCATTATAACAGCTTGGCACGACAATATGCCAAGCTGTTAAGATTATTTGTCAAAACCTGATAAGAATTTTAAATATTCTTCTTTGGTCATGAGTGGAGTGTAGTTTGACATCAGTGTTTGTGCTGATTGTGCGTCATCATAAAGTAAGTCGATAATTGTGCAGGCCATCATTTGTGCTGGGCGGATGTAAGCCATTTCTTCATCAAATACGGTGTAGTCTTTACCATGTAAAACACCACGAACCGAACCAATCCATGGGTGGCTAACGGGCATAATGTGCGATAAATCGCCCGTATCGGTACTGCCTGTCATGTGGGGCGCAACCCAAACATTATCAGCACCAATAAGATCTTGTGCATTGCTTTGTAAAAAGTCATTCAGTGTTGGGTTGTTTTGTAAAGGTAAATAACCCGGTAGGTCTTTAATTTCACACGTTGCCCCAACCGCCATTGCGCCTGCTTTTAGTGCTTGGTTTATTCGTTCGTTCGCGTCGATCATGGCAGGTACATTGCCTGCGCGCACATAGCTTTCCATTCTGACATCGCTTGGAATTACATTAACTAAATCACCGCCTTGGGTTATAATTGGGTGGAATCTAATGTAGTCTTTTTCTTGAAATGTTTCGCGAATGGCGTGTACGCCCATCATTCCCATCATTGCAGCATTTAAGGCGTTGACACCTGCGTGTGGTGCAGCCGCCGCGTGTGATGCTTCGCCTTTGTATTTAATTAATTTACCGATAAAACCATTGCTGGTTGTTGATATTTCAATAAAGCCATTTTGGCGGTCATTAGGAACACTGGTTAAATGTATTTGTAGTGCCATATCAACATCATCAAATTCACCGCGCGAAATCAATTCTGGCTTGCCACCAATATAGTTGATTTTGCCTTCTTCGATTAGGCGATTACGATAAGTGATTTCAACATATTCTTCTGCAGGTACCGCAAATGGCACAACATCGCCCGCTAAAAATTGCATCGCTCCTGAGTCAATTAGCCCCATTGTTACTGCCATCATGTTGGCAATTTGTGCGTTGTGACCACAACAGTGCGCAGCGCCCGATGTTTCGTCAGCAGCAGGGTGATCGGCACAAATAATGGCATCAAGTTCGCCGATAACAGCAATACTGTATTTACTGCCTTTTCCCCCTTTTAAGCGACCTTTAACCCCTGTTAATGCTAATTTGTTTTTAAAGGGAACACCCAGTTTTTCAAACGTTTCTTCGACTTTTTTGGCTGTTTTGTGTTCTTTATAACCCAGTTCAGGTTCTGCCCAAATTGATTCGGCAATTGCTTTGATATCGGCTTTGCGGTTTGCAATGGCGTTACAAACCTTTTTTTTAAGTTCTTCTTTTGTCATGATAAATCCTAATCTGAATTAGATCACACCTTCCCAATGCAAGGTGATTTGTGCAATGATTGCGGCAAAAATAAAAGTGCCTGAAAATACGGCTAATGATACAGGAATGATTCGCCATGAGATGTTTTTAAATAGTGCTAAATCTTTACCAATAGCTAGTCCTGCATAAGCTAGCACTGGAGTACAAACCGCCAATAAAGACACTTGATCAGTAATTGAAACAACTTGTTCATGATAAGGAAATATTGGCGATGAAGCCACTGCGGCTACGACTGATACCCATAAAATAACTGGAAATTTGTTTAATAATGGAACTTTGCCAACAAAATATCCGACTATTGATATCGCAACTAAGATTGATAATGCTTGTAATGACAGCATAAAATCAACTTTGTAACCTACAGTATTGCCAGCAGCCATAATAATGGCAACTAAGATCAGTAAAAATATTGTTTCTAACGTTTTCATTATAACGCTCCTTTTTTGTTACGTCGTAAGCGGGCAAATAGGTTATATAAGAAAGAGGCGAAAGGTAACGAAAATAGTGTATAAATATAAATGCCAACAATACTTGACATTAAGTTTGCGGTTGTTGCATAGGCTTTGATTTCACTAGCTATTTCTGGATAAAGGTCACTGATTGGTGCGAGTGATGCGGCCATCATACTGCCACTTCCAACTCCTGCACCCATAGCCAACGCATAAGGATGGAGGATATCTAATTTTGCCATTACACTAGCAAGTATGCTCATCCAAATAGCACCATAAAGTGTGCCACAAACATACATCGCCATAACGCCTCGGCCTTCTGCTGAATCTAATCCATATTTGTCGGCAACAATGGCGATATTGGGTTCACGCGCGACAGAATAAGTTGCACCCACTGCTTCGCGTTTCATGCCTAGTAGCATGGCTAGTGGTAAACCTAATAAAATCGTACCCGCAAAATGACCTAGTTCTTGAAAAATTAGTGCTAATTTTGCGTCTTTTAAAATCATGTCAATTTTAGGACCAACAGCAACCCCAAGTTTTGCGATAAGTAACATTAATGTCACTATCATGATGGCGCTGGCATTATTCATATTTTTTAGTTTTAATATTTTTAGTTTGGGAAGGCTAATTATTCCGCCAATAATCATGGCATATAACATTGGGTACACGGCAATAGTCCAGATAGATTGCCTACCGATGAACTCACATATTAAAACAACGACTAATGCTAGTAAATGTACTTTATAGTCTCGTAAAACATCCATTCTTACTCCTTAATTTATTTTTAAAATTTTTAAATTATTGTTGCCCCTAAGGTATTTTTAAAATGATTTAATGCCCATTGATGGCCGATTGGATCAAAACTAGCAACAGCATTTTGATGAATGAATATTTTATATCCTAAATTATAGGCATCTACCGCTGTATGCAATATGCAAATATCAGTACACACACCCGTTAAATGGACGTGTTTGATGTCTCTTTCACGTAGCCGCAAATCAAGGTCTGTTCCACAAAATGCTGAGTAGTGGCGTTTATTGATCCAATAAACATGATCAGTATCTTTATATTGTTGATAAAGTTTATTTAAACGACCAAATAGTTGTTGTCCTAAAGTGCCGATAATATTATGAGGAGGAAAGAGCGAATCTTCAGGATGAAATTTATCAGAAGGATCATGGGCATCGATAGCAAAAACGACAAAATCATCATTTTTTATAAATGATTCTGTTATGTTTAACATTTCTGTTTCAATTTTTTGACCAACCAGACCTGTTGTTAACGTTCCGTTATCAGCAACAAAATCATTCGTATAATCAATTGAAATTAAAGCCTTCATATCAAATATGATTAATTTATTAAATAATGTTAAAGCTTATTAATAAATACTTGATATGACAAGTTATTTTCAATGAGTAATTTGATTCTATGTTTTTATATAATTGAGGTGTAATTAGTATCTTTTTGAATTTAATCTATTTTATAAAAACTTTCATAAAGTAAATTTATTTTCAAAAACTAACTATAAATAAATTAAATGATAATTATTTTAAATCATGGTCTTTATACCCTGATAAATTGCTCTATAATAATTATCATTTTGTTAATAGTTTACAGGATATTTTAATGAGAACAATTTATTGCGGACAACTCAATGCAAGTCATATTAATCAAGAAGTTAATCTATGTGGCTGGGTTAATAAACGTCGAGACTTAGGTGGTATGATTTTTATTGATATGCGTGATCGTGAAGGTATTGTACAAGTTTTTTTCGATCCTGATTATCAACAAGCATATCAACTTGCTGGTGAACTTCGTAATGAATTTTGTATCCAAATTAAAGGTAAAGTAAGAGCCCGTCCCGAAGGTCAAATCAATAAAGATATGGCCACAGGCGAGGTTGAAGTGTTGGCGACAGAATTAACGATATTTAATCGTAGCGATGTTTTACCACTTGATTTCAATCAAAACAATAGCGAAGAACAGCGTCTAAAATATCGTTATATCGATTTACGTCGCCCTGAGATGTCAGCTATTTTTAAAACTCGAGCTAAAATTACTGCATTTGTGCGTTCGTTTATGAACGAACATGGCTTTTTAGATATTGAAACCCCTATGTTAACCAAAGCAACGCCTGAAGGCGCTCGAGATTACTTAGTTCCAAGCCGAATTCACAAGGGCGAGTTTTATGCCCTTCCACAATCACCACAGTTATTTAAGCAATTGTTAATGATGTCAGGTTTTGACCGTTATTATCAAATTGTGAAATGTTTTCGTGATGAAGATTTGCGAGCCGATCGTCAACCTGAATTTACTCAAATTGATGTCGAAACGTCATTTATGACAGCCGAGCAAGTGCGCGAGGTTATGGAACAGATGATTCGTGAACTTTGGTTACATGTTAAAAATGTGGATTTAGGTAAGTTTCCTATTATGACTTTTGCCGAAGCGATGCGTCGTTATGGTAGTGATAAACCAGATTTGCGTAATCCGCTCGAAATTATTGATGTAGCTGATTTAGTTAAAGATGTTGATTTTAAAGTGTTTTCAACACCAGCAAATGATCCGAAAGGACGTGTAGCATTACTTTGCGTTCCAAATGGTGCTCAATTAACGCGTAAACAGTTGGATGAATATACGCAGTTTATTTCCGTGTATGGTGCTAAAGGTATGGCATGGATTAAAGTAAACGAACGTAGTAAAGGGTTAGAGGGTGTTCAAAGTCCTGTTGCAAAATTCTTTAATGAGTCGCAAATGGAAGCGTTGCTTGATCGTGCTAATGCAAAAGATGGCGATATTTTATTATTTGGCGCAGATAGCTATAAAGTTGTTAGTGATGCGTTAGGTGCATTACGTTTAAAAGTTGGTAAAGATTTAGGCTTAACTGACGAAAGTAAATGGGCAGTACTTTGGGTTGTCGATTTCCCTATGTTTGAAGAAACTGACGAAGGGCTAAGTGCTATGCACCATCCATTTACTTCGCCAAAAGACTTTACGCCAGAAGAGCTTATCAATAATCCTGAAAATGCAGTTGCAAATGCCTATGATATGGTGATTAATGGTTATGAAGTTGGTGGTGGTTCTGTCCGTATTCACCGTAGCGAAATGCAACAAGCTGTCTTTTCTATTTTAGGGATTAATGAACACGAACAACGTGAAAAGTTTGGTTTTTTACTTGATGCATTAAAATATGGTACGCCACCACATGCAGGACTGGCATTCGGTTTAGATAGATTAACAATGCTGTTAACCGGTACTGATAATATTCGTGATGTGATTGCATTTCCGAAAACAACAGCCGCAACGTGTTTACTTACTGATGCACCAAGTCCAGCCAATGTCGCTGCATTAACTGAACTTGGTATTGAAGTGAGTAAAAAGCAGTAATATTTAATGAAAAAATTCAAAAATCCTGAATCTGTTCTGGTAGTAATCTACTGCCAGACAACAAAGCGTTGTCTTATGTTACAGCGGCAAGATGACCCTAATTTTTGGCAATCAGTGACAGGTAGTATGGAAGCTGACGAGTTACCAAAAGAAACAGCGATTCGTGAAGTTTTTGAAGAAACGGGTATTAATATTATTGAACAAAACCTTGAGTTAATTGATGCAAAACGTACCATTGAGTTTGACATTTTTCCACAATTTAGACATAAATATGCGCCAGAAGTTAAGGTAAATAAAGAACATTGGTTTTATCTGCCACTTATTAATGAGATAACGCCTATACTTACTGAACATTTAGCTTATCAGTGGCTAACGATTGATGATGCTGCCAAGCTTACTTTATCACCCAATAATAGTGAGGCTATTGGTAAAATCTATAATTTGATTAAATCTAATTAAGAGGCTGAAAATGAAATTGAGTCTATCTGCGGTTGTGTTGTCTTGTTTATGTTGTTTTGTTTTAACCAGTCATGCTGAAATAAATATAAAAAAATGCCAACCTAATCAAAATGACTATATTATTTTTGATGAATACGATTCAAATATAGCTGAAAAAATAATTGATTTTAAATTACATAATCAACCAGAAAAGCGGGAAAGCAGTATCATTAAGATATTTGCTAATGAAAATAACGATGATCGAAACGATTGGATAGCTTCTTTTTTATTTGATGATCAATCTGAGCAATATCTCTTTTATCAAGTTGATCAGGATAACTTTGTTGAGGTTGACAAAAAACAATTTGAGGCTTTATTACCGAAAATCGTTGAGTGTAATTTAAATAAGCAAGTACCTATATATAGCGAAAATTTTGATGAAGATTAGTTAAATTCAAAGATATGTTAATAGTAAAGTAAAAAATATTTTTGGATAGGTTAACTGAGAATGAGTCAGTAACAGGGAGTAATGTTAGATGAATTTTTCAAATTTTAGAGATTTTTTAGATTATCTTGAGCAGCAAGGTGAATTAAAAAGAATTTCTTTCCCTGTTAATCCTTATCTTGAAATGACAGAAATTGCGGATCGTGTTTTACGTAATGAAGGTCCGGCTTTATTATTTGAGAATCCAATTGGTTATGATATGCCTGTTTTATGCAATTTGTTTGGTACAGCTAAACGTGTTGCGATGGGAATGGGACGTGAGGATACTTCTGCTTTACGTGAAATTGGTGAGTTATTGGCATTTTTGCGTGAACCTGAACCCCCAAAAGGTATAAAACAATTTTTTAATGTATTACCTAAATATAAACAAGTCTTAAATATGCCGGTTAAACATCGTTCATCAGCACCCTGCCAAGAGATGATTTTTAAAGATGATGAAGTGGATTTGACTCGTTTACCTATTATGCATTGCTGGCCCGATGATGTAGCACCACTGTTATCTTGGGGGCTAACAATAACCAAAGGTCCTTATAAAGAACGGCAAAATTTAGGTATTTATCGTTTGCAGTGTTTAGGGAAAAATAAATTAATCATGCGTTGGCTTTCTCATCGTGGTGGTGCACTTGATTTTGCCGAATGGCAACAGGTTCATCCTAATGAAAGATTTCCTGTTAGTGTTGCTATTGGCGCTGATCCCGCAACTATTTTAGGTGCAGTGACACCAGTGCCTGATACGTTACCTGAATATGCTTTTTCTGGGTTATTAAGAGGTAGCCGAACAGAAGTGGTTAAATCGTTATCCAATGATTTAGAGGTTCCAGCTAGTGCAGAAATAGTTCTTGAGGGTTACATTGATCCTAATGAATTGGCATCAGAAGGTCCATATGGTGATCACACGGGTTATTATAATGAAATTGAACAATTTCCTGTATTTACTGTGACGCACTTAACTCGTCGTAAAGATGCGATTTATCATTCTACTTATACCGGTAGGCCACCAGATGAGCCTGCAGTTATGGGGCTTGCTTTAAATGAAGTGTTTATCCCCATTTTACAAAAACAATTTCCTGAAATTGTGGATTTTTATTTGCCACCTGAAGGGTGTTCATATCGTATTGCGATTGTTACAATTAAAAAACAGTACCCTGGTCATGCTAAACGAGTCATGATGGGGGTTTGGTCTTATTTACGGCAATTTATGTATACCAAATTTGTCATTGTTTGTGATGATGATATTAATGCGCGTGATTGGAAGGATGTGATGTGGGCTATTTCAACTCGTATGGATCCTCATCGAGACACTACATTTATTGATAATACTCCAATAGATTATTTGGATTTTGCTTCACCTATTTCGGGATTAGGATCTAAAATGGGGCTAGATGCTACCAATAAATGGGCTGGTGAAACTAATCGAGAATGGGGAAAATTAATTAAAAAAGATCCAAAAATCGTTGCTCGTATTGATGAGATTTGGGATAGGTTAGGTCTGTAGTGTATTTTTTATTTAAGTAAAATAACAAAATTTGATATAAAAATGTAATTTCAAAAGGATAAGCATTAAACAAAGCTATTCCCTTTTGTTGCATTTATGTATAATTATTATTAATGTCATTATAATTAAACAAATATGAAAAAAATCCAAATTCTATTAGTATTATTGTTATCCATTTCTTATAGCGCAATGGGAGCAGATTATAAGACGCAATCAAATGATACTCAATTAAAGTTGCAAGAGACAGAGTCATTGCTCCCTTCTTTACGTTTGTCTGCAGAAAAAGGAAACGCGGAAGCACAGTATTCATTAGGAAGTATCTATAAACAAGGTGTAGGTGTTGAAGCGAGTGATATTCGTGCCTTTTTTTGGTACAAAAAGGCCGCTGAGCAAGGGTTAGCTAAAGCACAAAATAACTTAGCATTTATGTATCAAAGTGGTCTAGGGACTAAACGTGATTTAGATGCGGCATTTAAATATTTTAAATTAGCCGCAGATCAAAATTATGCATTGGCTAAATATAATCTGGCTTTAATGTATAAAGAAGGGGAAGGTGTCGAAAAAAACACATCAACTGCAGTTGATTACTTTTCACAAGCTGGTGATGCTGGTATTTATGACGCTTATCTAAACCTTGGTATTATGTATTTTTTTGGTGATGGCGTAACGAAAGATCGTATGACTGCCGCTGATTGGTTTAGTAAAGCCGCTAAGGATAATATTTCCGAAGCACAATACTATTTAGGGCTAATGTCTGAAAATGGCGACGGCTTAACCCAAGATTATGTGGCTGCTAACTATTTTTATACACAGGCGGCCGAACATGGACATGTGCTAGCTATGTATAATTTAGCTATTATGTATGCAACAGGCACGGGTTCTAAACCCGACAATACGCAAGCGGCATATTGGTTTACCAAGGCTGCCGAAGCAGGCAATGCTGATGCCCAATACAACATTGGCGTAATGTATGATGTAGGTGGCGGTGTTGATAAAGACGAGAAAAAAGCCGTTGAATGGTATTTAAAAGCAGCAGATCAAGGCAGTGTTGATGCTCAGTATAATTTAGGTATTAAATATCTAGAAGGCGAGGGAGTTGATAAAGATCAGGAACGCGCCATCTATTGGTTTACTAAAGCTAGTGAGCAAGGTGACCAAGACGCTAAAGCTTATTTAGATAATTTATTACCTAAAAAATAAAAAAGGCTAGCGCCTTTTTTATTTTTTAACCCGAGTTTCGCATACCTGCCGCAATCCCTGAAATAGTAATCATAAGCCCTTGCTCTACTATAACATTTTGATGTTCACAGTGTGTGCGTGAACGACTCAATAACTCTGCTTGTAGCAGATTTAATGGTTCAATATAAGTATTACGCAAAGCCACTGATTCTGCAATCCAAGGTAGATCAGCCATTAAACTGATATCATCTGTAATGGTTAGTACTGTATTGATATCCTGAGTCAATAAATTCCTTAATTCTTCTCCTAATGGCCATAAGGCTTGATCGACTAAACGCTGTTCGTAATATTCGTGTATATTTGGTGCCGCTTTGGCGTAAACCATTTCAAGCATACCTAAACGAGCATTAAAGAAAGGCCAATTATGATACATTTCTTTAAGAAGATCTTTTTTACCTTTTTCAATAACTGCTCTAAGAGCGTTACCCGCACCAAGCCAAGATGGCACCATTAAACGGTTTTGTGTCCAAGCAAAAATCCATGGAATAGCACGTAAACTTTCTATCCCTCCACCTGTTCGACGTTTTTGCGGTCTTGAACCTAGTGGTAACCTACCTAATTCAGCCTCAGGAGTTACTGCTCTAAAATAATCAACAAATTCAGTTCGTTCACGTACATAACTACGATAACAGTTGCATGAAATTTCAGACATTTCGTCCATGATATCGCGCCATGCTTGCTTAGGTGCAGGTGGTGGCAATAAATTAGCTTGTAAAATTGCTGATGTATAAAGCATTAAACTACTGAGAGCAACTTCAGGTAGACCAAGTTTAAAACGAATCATTTCGCCTTGCTCGGTAACTCTAAGTCCACCTTTTAATGAACCTGGTGGTTGTGAAAGTAGCGCAGCATGAGCAGGTGCTCCTCCGCGACCAATTGAGCCTCCTCGTCCATGGAATAGCACCAAATTAGTATTATATTTTTCAAATAAGTTAACTAGTTCTTCTTGTGAGCGATACTGTGCCCAAGATGCCGCAAGTGTACCGGCATCTTTAGCCGAATCAGAATAGCCTATCATCACCATCTGTTTGCCGCGAATTTTATCGCGATACCAAGGAATCTCCAGTAACTTTTGCATAACCAATTTAGCATTGTTTAAGTCTTCTAATGTTTCAAATAATGGTGCAACTGGAATATTTTTTTGGCAATCAACGATTTTCAATAATAAGTAAACGGCTAAAACATCAGAAGGCGCTTTAGCCATTGATATTACATAAGAAGCGATTGATTCTTCTCCTGCTTTTTTGATAACGCGACAAGTATCTAAAACTTCTTGAACCATTTCAGTTGGTTGCCAGTTATATGGGAGTAATGGCCGATTAGACTGTAATTCAGTTAATAAAAAGGTTTGTTTTTCTTCTTCTGACCATTGGGCATAGCTACCTAAATTAAGTTCTTTGGTTAATGCGTCTAAGGCTTCTGTGTGGACTGAACTGTCTTGACGGATATCTAATCTAACCAATTGTAAGCCGAAACTTTTTATACGTCGTAATGTGTCAAGTAATGGTCCATGGGCTATGGTTGACATGCCATTATCAATTAATGATTCATAACAGATATAAAGTGGTGTCCATAGTTGTTGATTTTTAATTAAAATATCACTAGGCGGTAATACTCGTTCATTATTTAGCAATGCTTCAATATAATTGTGAGTTTTAATTAAGCGTGCTCGTAATTGTTTCATTACTGCGCGATAAGGTTCAGAAACGGTCTTATTACTTTCATCTAATAGTTCAATAACCGATTCGTTGCATTCTGTCATCGAAAGTTCACGAACAAGTATTTGAATATCAGCTAAAAATAATTCAATAGCTTTTAATCTAGCTTGTAGCATTACTTTTTCTGTGACTTTTGCTGTTACATTAGGGTTTCCATCACGATCTCCGCCCATCCATGAGGTGAATTTGACTGGCACATGATCAACCGATAATTGTTCATCAAAAGCATCAACTAACTGGTCATTGAGTTCTCGCAAAAATAGGGGCACACCTTCCCATAAGCTATCTTCAATGACTGAAAATCCCCATTTTGCTTCATCAATTGGCGTTGGGCGTTTTTTTCGGATTTCATCGGTATACCATGCCTGACAAACTAGCTGTTTTAAGCGACGCATGATCCGTTCTATTTCATAGTCGGCTAAATCATTATGATCGAGTTGGGATAAACAACTGTTAATAGCCGTATAAGTATTGATCATTGTTCGGCGATTGATTTCTGTTGGATGAGCTGTCAATACTAATTCAATGGATAGTTCGTTAATTGCGTTTGTAATCGTTTCTTTGGAAAAGTTAAGGTTTTTTAGTGTACTGAATAATTCAGTCATTTTTTTAGGACTACTAGATGCTTCACCATGGGGCGAAATACCATAATACTCAGCAGCCGTATTAACTAAATTCAAAAACTGATTAAATGCGCGTGCAACATGCAATAAATCATCATCATTGAGATTTTCAATTAAATTGAGTAGTTCATGATGTGCTTGTGTATTTCCTTTTTGAGCCAACTTCGATAATTTTCTTATTTTTTCAACTAAATCAAAGGTCTCATTACCAGTGGCACGTTTGATTGCATTGCCTAATAAAGTACCTAGCATATTGACATTACTTCGCATTGAGGAGTATTGGTTATTCATGATTTTCTCATCTTAGATTTTATTATCCCTAAGTACTTAAGCTGTATGGCTCAAATGACAACTTAACAAAATAGGTATAATCATTAGTTAATTTGATTAGGTTATATACTTTATAACAATGTTGCTTTGAATTTAAATAATAAAATTTTATGGTTTTTATTTTTTTTAGTTGTTTTAATTATATTGACCACGAAAGATCGACAAATAAAAAGCGCTATTTAATTTTGTTGTGGTCATCGGAATCCCACTTAAAAAGTCTATTTTCAATGAATACGGTGTGGCAAACTGTATCTTGATATGATTTGGGTATATACTAACGCCATATATCAATACATATTGGATTATTTAATGATCGCTGTTTTTTATATCGCATCGATTATTGCTGTCGTTGCCAGTGTAAAAGTGATTAGTAGCTTACGGATAGATAAAGCAATTTTATATCTTGTTATTTCACTTTTTGCTTCATCCTTCATATTTATTCAACTTGGCGCCTATTTTTCTGCCATTTTGTATATCCTGTTATTTATTGGAGGATCGGTAACGCTTTTTTTACTTGTTGCCTCAGTTTTGAAAATTAGCGTTGATAATGTAGAAAATAATAAACACGGTATTAGTCCTAAAATTTGGTTAGGACCATTAATCTTAGCTTTCATTTTACTCGTTGTGCTTATTTATGGTGTAGTAAATACTAATTATTCAGAACTAAAAGAATCCCATGACTTAATACATGAAATGTCTATATTTGCATATATTTTGATGGCTGAATTAGCCGTATTTTTATTATTTGGTGCAGCCGTCATTGCTTATCATTTTATGCATCGGCTTATGTCGGAGAAATAATATGATTCCACTTGCGTATTGCCTTATTTTTGCTTCTGTTTTATTTGTTATCGGACTATTAGGCGTCATGATTCGGCGTGACTTTTATTTTTTATTGCTAAGCCTTATTATTATGAATAATGGGGCAATAGTTGCATTGTTTGCAGCAAGTTGTTATTGGCAACAATCTGATGGACAAATTCTTGCTATATTTGCGGTAATTACAACCTTAGCTGAAGTTTGTGTCGGGCTTGCGTTAATGATGAAACTATTTTACCGTCGAAAAATTTTTAATATTGATTCATTGAGCGAAATGAAAGGATGAATTTACTTTATTTAACTATTATTGTTCCCTTGCTCTCTTTTCTAATATTAGTTTGCCTTGGGAGGCACATACGAACTCTTGATGTAATGATTATAAGTATTAGCACCGTATTAATCATTGCATTAATTACTTTATTTTCATGTATTGATTTTACTTCAAATACAGTACCTGATATGACGTTAGTTTATACCAGAACGTTGTGGAATTGGTTTTCTGTAGGTGATTTTACGGTACCTATTTCTTTAACGTTGGATGGGTTATCGCTAACTTTTTTAGTTTTAATCTCATTTTTTGGTCTTTTGATTTACTCCTTTGCGGCTTGTTATTTGACATCAAGCAAAGATATTTATAATTTTTATGCTTACAGTAATTTATTAATTGCCAGTATATTAACTATCGTATTAGTTGATAATCTGTTTGTTATGTTAATTGGTTGGGAAGGCGTGAGTATAAGTACTTACTTACTTATTGGTATCTATTATAAACAAGCTCGAAATGGTTATGCAGCAGTAAAGGCATTTATCCTTATGCATTTAACTGATATCTTTTTAATTATTGGCATATTTTTACTGTATCAAACTGTTGAAACATTAAGTATCCATGATGTTTTGAATCAGGCGCATGAAAACTTAGCTGTGGATTCAGATATTATATTTTGGATAACTTTAATGCTATTCCTTGGTGCCATGAGTAAGTCAGCACTATTTCCTATGCATTCATGGTTTGTTCAAACAACGTTAGCTCCAATGCCTGCAGTAGCTTTATTACAATCTTCAACGGTGATTTTAGCTGGAGTGTATTTAGTTTTAAGGCTAAGTAACTTATTTATGATGTCGAGTGATGTACTTGCTATTATATCGATAATTTCATCGTTGACTATCTTATTTGCTAGTACTATTGCCTTAGTGCAATATGATATTAAAAGAATTATTACCTATATCAATTTATCGCAAATTAGCTATCTATTTTATGCCTTTTCAACGCAGAGTTGGAATTTGTCTCTTAGTTGCTTAATTAATTATGCTGTAACAAGTACATTATTAATTTTATCTTCATCAATTTTAATTAAAAAATGTCAAGGTGAACGTGATATAAGTAAACTTGGTGGATTAATTAAATCGTTTCCAATGCTGTATGCGGTGTTTTTGTTTATTATGTTATCTCTTAGTGCTATGCCTTGGATTTCATCGTCATTTTATATCAAGGGAGACATTATATTGGGCTTAATGGCTCAAGATAAATTAATATCTGGAACCATTGGTTTATTAGGTATTTTACTTTCTAGTTTGAATATTTGGCGTTTAATTTCAATGGTCTTTTATCACAAACAAAAACAGCATCATTTTGCAGTAACTAAATGGATAAGCTACTGTCCAATTTTTATACTATTGGTATTCCCTACTGCTTTATTTATTTATTTTCCATTACCCGTTCAAGGCATAGTGCCAATAGCTGAGTTAAACACAGATGGACAATTGTCTTTCCAGATACTGTTAGCTGCGGTAACAGGGTTAAGTGTTTTGATTGCTTATGTTTTATATGTGCGTCCAAATAACGAAGTAAAAGAAGTGTTAAATACACCAATGATTAAATTCTTTTTGCGATTATGTAATAGCGATTGGCGCTATGATTATGCATTGCATACGCTATTTGTTAAACCTTATATCTATTTAGCTAACTTGTTAAAAAAAGATCCGTTAGCTTTATGGGATGGTTGGGTTATGTGGAGCATTAGGAAAGTAAACGCATTTATCGTTGACCTAGAAAATGGACAAATTCGGTGGTATATGCTGTCAATGGTTATAGGTAGTATTATCATATTAATGTTACTGATTTTTATTTAAAAAGGTGTAATCATTCATGTTGTTATGGCTTGTTTTTTTACCTGTAATAGGCGGATTCATTGGTTGGTTATGCCATGTATGTTTTCAAAGAGGCGTTGTTTCCGCCAATGTACAAATGCGTTGGTCAAAATTACCAATAATTATAGCGCTTATTACAATTTGCGTTACATTATTGATGGTAACTGTATTTTGGATAGATGCGGTGAAAGTGTCGAATCAAGGTACAAACTGGGTACAGGAAGTAAACCTAGAATGGATACCTTTACTCGGTATTCATTTTCATCTTGTTTTAGATGGACTATCTATAGTTGTTATCACTTCGACCCTATTTATTGTACTATTGACGATTGTCTATTCTAGTAAAGAAAGTCTAAATAATCTTGGCTTATTTTATTTATGTTTATTGTTTATGACATCAGCTATTATGATGCTGTTTGTTGTCACTGACTTATTTCTTATGTTTTTATTTTGGGAAGCTGTGGCAATTCCTATCTATTTTTTAATTTCTTTATGGGGACGACGAGATTCAAGCTCACAATTACGTTTTAATGGTACTAGCAAATTTTTGATCTATACCCAACTAAGCAGTCTAATCATGCTAATCTCAATTGTTTCATTAGCCTTGATCAACTGGAACTTAACCGGGCATTGGACGTTTGATTATCAGGTATTAATCAAAACTCCAATTTCAAGTTATACTGAATTTTTACTTATGTTAGGATTTTTGACCGCTTTTATTGTGCGTATTCCTTTTGTTCCTTTTCATAGCTGGTTTATTGAAACTCATATTGAATCTTCAACCACAGGCTCAATGATGGTTAGTGGATTATTACTAAATACAGCTTCGTTTGGTTTATTGCGATTTGTTATACCATTATTTCCTAATGCTTCGGTCACGATTATGCCGCTGATGTTAGTTTTTGCTTTAATTACAGTTGTTTATGCGGCCTTACTTGCATTTAATCAAACCGATATTAAAAAACTTATTGCTTATATTCATATCGCATTGATGGGGTTTGTTACGGCAATTATTTATAGTGGTTCTGTGATTGCTTATCAAGGGGTGGTTATACAAATGATAGCCGTCAATTTAGCCATCGTTGGTATGTTTATAATTAGTGGATTATTAGTTGAAAGTTATTCCACCAGAAATATAAACCAATTTGTTGGGCTTAAAGAGCGAGTACCTTACCTATCTTCGTTTACTTTATATTTTATTTTGGCTGTATTAGGTATTCCAGGTACGGCGAATTTTGTCGGTAATTATATGATGCTACTTGGTAGCTATAACACCTTCTCTTTTTATACAATTTTGTTAGTAATTGGCTTATTATTGGTATCTATTTCATTTATTGTTCGCATGCAGCCAATTTTTTATGGTTCTGTTGATAAAGTACCTACAGCAAAGCATCTACTTAGTAAAAAGGATGTTTTATTATTATCAAGCGTTTTAATTGTCCTTATATTTATAGGCTTGTATCCTCAAGTGGTCTTAGACATGTCTTATTCTGTTGTGAATCAAACACAACAATATATAGCCACAGAGCGAGTGGGAGAATAATTACTTATGATAGCTTTGTCACCGATTTTTGTATTAAGTTTTGCCATCATTGCTTTATTATTCTCATTATTTATTTTTAAAATAAATACCAAATGTTGCACCATTTTAACCGTATGCGGATTATCCTGTGCTTTGATGTGTTCTGTAATAGTTGGTTATAAAATTTCGTTTAGTACTCAAGTTATTACTGATATCAGCAGTGATAATATGCAAATATCGGTACCTGCTTCAGAGCCTATTAAGGAACCTAATTCATCAAGTGAAGAAACAATTGCAATTGATACAGTACCAAATGAAGAGAGTGGATCAGCGAATGGAAATGAGAACATAAATATTAACGACAATATCGATAATAACAATAATTCTAATAATAGCAATACGGATATTAATACTGACACAGCTACAAATGTTGAAACTAATGCTAATTCTCGCATTGATGATAATTCAACAAATGAGTGGAAAGCACATCATATCACTGCGCTTTTTACCTGTGATGGCTATGGGTTACTTTATACCAGTTTGATTTTAATGATATCTATTGCGGTTGCATGTTTTGCTTATCGTTGGTTTAAGCAAGAGCAAAAACATCATGGGTTATTTTATTTAATTTTACTTTTTATGACATTAGGTGGTGTAACACTCGTATACTCAAGCCATTTAATTGCATTTTTTATTGGTATTGAACTGTTATCGATCCCATTTGTAGGATTAATTGGTTACCAATATACGCAAACACATTCATTAGAGGCGGCTGTTAAATACATGATATTATCGGCTGTTGCGAGTGTGTTTTTATTGATGGGGATAGCCTTTTATTATGCAACAACTGGGGAACTAACTTTTAGTGGATTAAGTTATCAGCTTTCAACGATGTCTTACCCAAGCACATTATTACTGATAGGTGTTTGCTTAATGCTAGTGGGTATTGGTTTTAAATTGTCACTCGTCCCATTTCAACTTTGGTTACCGGATGTTTATCAAGGTGCGCCAACAGTTGTTGCTTTGTTATTATCAACAGTCGGAAAAGTTGCCGTTTTTTGTGCTATAGCAAGACTGTTTTTATTGGCACCTATTGTTAACAATGAAACCATCCGAATTATTTTAGTAATGATGGCTTTTTGTTCTATTTTATGGGGTAATTTGTTGGCACTAATGCAAAGTAACTTAAAGCGATTACTTGCTTATTCATCAATAGCGCATTTTGGTTATTTATTAACAGCACTTATTGCAGTGCAATATCAAGTACTTGCATTAGAAACTATTGGTGTTTACCTAATTGGATATATTTTAGCTAATATCTGTATTTTAGGCGCGATCAGTTTAGATTCTCATTCTGATGAGCTTCAAGATCATGAAAATGAAATCGACCTATCAGGGCTATTTTGGCGAAGACCAATTCTGGCATTATCAATGGGAGTAGGTTTTTTATCTTTAGCTGGTGTCCCATTAACTGCGGGATTCATTGGGCGATTTTTACTGGTGTTATTAGGCGTAACGGCTGAATTATGGTGGTTAGTAGCTGCTATTGTTATTGGTAGCTCATTGGGGCTTTACTTTTATGCCCGCCTAATTATCAATCTTTATATCAGACCAATCAGCCGTGATGATCAAGCGACCAGTGGATCTTCAATTAAATTAAAATGGGCTAATATTAGAATTAGTGAATTGATTATTGTGCTATGTGCTTTATTAACATTGCTTTGTGGAGTTTATCCTAAATGGTTGTTTAACTTAGTTAGTGTTGCGCAATATTTAACTACATAATTAATATTTATTCACCATTATTATGCCGTTAACGAATAGATATTAATCAAAATACTAAAACACTTTACTTTATGTTAAACACGATTTTTTATGAAACTTTTTGATAAGAAATAGTTAATAATAGATTTATTTATTGTGTTATAATTCCGAACTTTAATATTTTATTTAAATCAAGAGGACCTATATGGACTTTTTAATTTCTAATGCTTATGCCGCAGATGGTAGCCAACCTGGTGGTGATTATTTTCTTCCGATTATGTTAGTTGTGTTTGGTCTATTTTTCTATTTTATGATTATGCGCCCACAACAAAAACGCGCCAAAGCACATCGTGATTTAATGGCGTCAATCTCAAAAGGTGATGAAGTATTGACCAGTGGTGGAATTATTGGTCGCGTGTCAAAAGTTAACGACAACGGTTACATCGCATTAGAATTAAATGATACAACTGAAATTGTGATCAAACGTGACTTTATCACATCAGTTTTACCAAAAGGAACAATGAAATCACTATAATAGAGATTTATCTATTATGTTCATTGTGTTAATTACCTAATCCTACAAGAGAATATGTCGTGTTAAATCGCTATCCTTTGTGGAAATACATTATGTTGGTCGTTGTCATTTGCCTCGGCCTTCTGTATGCACTTCCAAATATTTATGGTGAAGATCCCGCTATACAAATTTCAGGCTCAAATACTGCTGAAATCAATGTTGCTACACAAGATAAAGTCAAAAAAGCTTTGATAGATAATGATATCAAAATTAAATCAATGGTTTATGAAAATAAATCGATTTTAATCCGTGTTAGTGATAACGATACACAGCTTAAAGCTAAAGAGCTTATATCTGAAGCGTTAGGTGAAGAGTATATTGTTGCATTAAATTTAGCGCCAGCAACACCCAAATGGCTTACAATGCTAGGTGCTGAACCGATGAAACTAGGGCTTGATTTGCGTGGTGGTGTTCATTTCTTAATGGAAGTTGATATGGCAACTGCATTAAGTAAACTTACAGAACAATCTATTGAAAACATAAAAGCTGAATTTACGACTAGCAAATTAAATTACAAAACAATCAATAAAGACCGTGATGAGAAAATTGTAATACAATTTGATAATACCGAAGATCGTAATAAAGCTATCACCAAGATCAATAGTTTACAAGATTTCAAAGTTATTTCTCAAAGTGACAACAGTATCATCATCAATATCAGCGAAAGACGTTTACAACAAGCTAAAAATGATGCTGTACAACAAAACACCACCATTTTACGCAATCGTGTTAACCAACTAGGTGTTGCCGAACCGATTGTACAACGCCAAGGCGCGGATCGGATAGTGGTAGAATTACCGGGCATACAAGACACCGCGTTAGCCAAGCGTATTTTGGGTGCGACAGCGACACTTGAGTTTAGACAAGTTAACGAAGATAGCACTCCTGATCTACCTGCTATCCTAAAAGGTGATATGCGCATTCCGTATGGTTCCGAAATCAAATATATGGAAAGCGGTCGCCCAGTGTTACTTTATAAACGAATTGTACTAACAGGGGATCATATTACTGATTCATCATTTCGCACAAGCCAATATGGTCAACCTGAAGTTGCTATTACACTTGATGGTTCAGGCGGTAAAAAAATGTTGAATTTTACCCAAAAGAATCTTAATAAAGCGATGGCAACCTTATTTGTTGAATACAAAGACACAGGGAAACGTGATGAAAATGGCAAACCAATTCTTGAAAAACAAGAGCGTGTTATCAACGTAGCAACAATTCAAGGTATTTTTAGTGACCGTTTCCAAGTAACGGGTATTGGCAGTATTGATGAAGCCAAAAATTTATCGTTATTATTACGAGCAGGAGCTCTAATTGCGCCAATTCAAATTATTGAAGAGCGCACTGTTGGACCATCAATGGGGCAAGAAAACATAACCCAAGGTCTCGAATCTTGTGTATGGGGCTTGGCGGTTTCAGTGATCTTTATGTTAGTGATGTATCGCCTATTTGGTCTATTTGCAAGCCTTGCATTGGTTGCTAATTTAATTTTAATTGTTGGTGCCATGTCCTTACTTCCTGGCGCAACGCTCAGTATGCCGGGTATTGCGGGTATTGTATTAACCGTTGGTATGGCTGTTGATGCCAATGTGCTAATCAATGAACGGATAAAAGAAGAGCTCAGTAATGGACGAGGAGTACAGCATGCGATTAATGAAGGGTATTCAGGAGCGTGGAGTAGTATTTTTGACGCCAACCTAACCACATTAATTACAGCAGTTATTCTTTATGCTGTTGGTACAGGCTCAATTAAAGGCTTTGCCATTACATTAGGTATCGGTATCGTAACATCAATGTTTACATCGATTGTTGGTACTCGTGCATTAGCCAATCTTATTTATGGCGGACGCCGTGTTAATAAGTTATCAATTTAGAGGTTTATTGTGAGTATTAATAAAAAAGAAAATCATGATGTTAGAGAATTAAATCATGGTCGCAGAGTCCTCGACTTTTTAAAATTTGGCTTTATTGCTTTTGTCATTTCAATGCTATTAGTGGTAGCTTCTTTTGTGATTATTTTTGTTAAAGGATTTAATCTAGGACAAGATTTCACGGGTGGCACCACAGTAGAGCTTACCGTAACAAAAGTGGTTAATCTTGATGATCTTCGTAATAGCTTACGCAATGCTGGTTATCATGAACCGATAGTACAATATTACGGTAGCAGTAAGGATATCATTATTAGGTTACCTTCGGCCAAGCAAGAAGATGGTAGTACCTCATCGGTGATTGATAATGCATTAGGTGCGAAAATTTCTAACTTAATACATAAAGATATTGATACGGATGCTCAAATTAAGCGTATTGAGTTTGTCGGTCCAACAGTGGGTGCAGAACTTGCGCAAGATGGTATATTGGCAATTTGTGCCGCATTAGTGTGTATTTTAATCTATATTGCCTTCCGTTTTGAATGGCGGTTTGGTACCGGTGCCGTAGTTGCTTTAGCGCATGATGTCATCATTACAGCAGGTTACTTATCACTATTTGAGCGCGAATTAGACTTAACGATCATCGCTGCAATGTTATCGATTATTGGTTATTCACTTAACGATACTATTGTTGTCTTCGACCGAATTCGTGAGAATTTTAGAAAGATTCGACGTGCAGAGCCTTACGATGTTATCAACATCTCGTTAACCCAAACATTGCACCGAACGCTAATGACATCAGGTACAACACTTGTTGTTGTCATTATCCTGTATATCTTTGGCGGTTCAATGTTAAAAGGCTTTTCTGAAACATTAGGTGTAGGTATTGTACTTGGTACAATCTCATCAATTTATGTGGCTGCGTATATGTCACTTAAATTGGGCGTAAAACGTGAACACTTTATGCCACCTAAAATTGAAGCAGAAGGCGCAGATCAACCTTCAATATTGCGTTAATTATATTAACTCTGCCATTGATTGGCAGAGTTTTATTAGCCTGTTTTTCAAACAAATAACATCAAATCGATTGACACTTATTATTTAGTTGCATATTATTAGCCACAGTTTTATCCCTTTCTATTTGGGGCCATAGCTCAGCTGGGAGAGCGCAACGCTGGCAGCGTTGAGGTCAGGGGTTCGATCCCCCTTGGCTCCACCAATTCAATATCCGGTAAGATTCTTTTAACTAACTCAAAAACAATGCAAAACCTCCAAAAAATTGGTCAGGAAAGGTATTGATTTTATTGAAGTTTTTTTCTTGCTTTTCAACAAGCTAATCCTGCATTTTATAAACTTTACCGACTTTCGTCGTATGTTATAAGTGAGTACATTGATTGAACTGTTTGTCCTAAAAATAGGACATAAAATCAAGGGAATCCCCTAAAATACCATTTCAAAAAACTTCAATAAAATCAATACCTTTTCTGACCGATTTTTGTCAGTGTTTTTTATTAGGCTGATTTTTAAAATCGCAAAGGTTGTTTGCCTTTTTTTATACATGGTTTATAGTATCTTGATTATTTATTGATAAGGGATAATAGGTTACAAAATCTAGGAGGATTCAAAATGGCTTATGTAAGTAAACAGCAGTTATTGGACGAGATAAACAAGACAGCTAAGTTATTTATTGATGAATTTGCGGTGTTGTCTGAATCACAAAAAGACACTTTGGTGGAGGGTGTTGATCGTACGCCTGCTCAGATGATTGCTTATCAATTAGGTTGGCTTAATTTGGTTAAGTCTTGGGATGATGATGAGCTTGCAGGCCAGACGCCTGAATTACCTGCGTCGGGTTATAAATGGAATCGGTTGGGTGATTTATACCAACATTTTTATGAGACTTATCAGGATTTATCATTGCAAGCGCTTATCCATTCATTTAAGCAACAAATTGAAATTTGGAATAAGTGGATCGCGTCATTAAGTGAAGATACGCTCTTTATCAAAGATACTCGCAATTGGACAACGCCGTATCCTGAAGCATGGACTGTTGCGCGCTTTATCCATATCAATTCTGTCGCGCCTTTTAAGTCGTTTAGAACCAAGATTAGAAAGTGGAAGAAGCTAAGCGCATTGGCTTAAAATCAATGTGACTCATTTTTTATCAAATGGGTCTTTTTAGTGAGTAGTCTCATTTTATTTTTATCTTATTAATTAGGTTTTGCTCATTTAGTTGAAGTTTGGCAAAATAGGCAACTTAATTGAGGCTTGTGTTTGCCTTGAATGACTGATTTGTTAATAATCAATAAGAAGTGACATAAATATGCTATTATCAATATGTTATTGTTAAATGGAGCAGGAATGGAATTGGGATGATTGGTCGAATTAAACAACCTATAACAGTATTATTTATCTTGAGTTGCTTAAGCGGTATGGTCGTTTGTTCTGCGCCTGTTTTTGCTGATCCTGTTTTTGCTGATGAAGAACAAACCGTGTCGCCACAGACCGAGCGCCAAATCGAGGAGGAAGTTGATGTTAATCCTCCAATGCCATTACCTGAAAATCAGCAAGTTGAGCTTGTGGGGCCACGCCAGCCACACGAGGTGATTTATCATAAGACGATCTATTCCCTGTCAGGTAAACCCAAGTATCCCGATGATTTTAAGCACCTTGATTATGTCAATCCTAATGCACCTAAAGGTGGCGTAATTAAACTGGCTGAAATTGGTTCTTTTGATAATTTAAATCGCTTTGCTAGCCGTGGCGCACCTGAACGTAATTCTGGGGCGCTGTATGATAGTCTTTTTACTAATACTGAGGATGATATTACCAGTTTTTATCCCCTTATTGCGACGTCAATTACCTATTCTAATCAATATCGCTGGGCGGAAGTGGCAATAAATCCTCGTGCTCGTTTTCAAGATGATAAGCCTATTACTGCTTATGATGTTGAATTTACCTTTCATAAATTTATGACCGAAGGCGTGCCTCAATACCATGTTTATAATAAAGGTGTTACCGTTAAAGCGATAGATAATTACCATGTGCGAGTTGATATCCCTGAGTCGGATCGTGAAAAGCTTCTTTCGTTTGTGGGTAGTATGCAAGTTATTCCCCAACATTTTTGGCAACATCATGATTTTTCAGAGCCATTAAACATCCCGCCAGTGGGTAGTGGTCCTTACTATATTAGTGATTATAAAATGGGGCAATATGTTGTTTATCGACGTAATCCGAATTATTGGGCGCGTGATTTGCCGATTAATAAAGGTCTAGATAATTTTGACGAAAAACGTATTGATTATTATATGGATGATAACGTTTCACTAGAAGCCTTTAAAGCTGGTGAATATGATCTGCGAGCTGAAGATCAACCCAAAAATTGGTTTACTCAATATCAAGGTCGATATTTTGATAATAACCATATTATTAAACAAGAAAGACCGGTTAAAACCGCAACCGATACTAAGTGGCTAGCATTCAATTTACAAAAAGAACTATTTAAAGATATTAGAGTTCGTCAAGCTATCACACTGGCATTTGATTTTGAATGGCTAAATCATGCGTTTTATTATAACAGTTACAAAAGACCTTACAGCTTTTTTGAAAATACTATTTATTCGGCAAAAGGTAAGCCAACAGGGCAAGAATTAAAGTGGCTCAATCTTTATAAGCATATTATTCCTGACGCTGTTTTTGATAATGCTTATTCTATTCCTAAAAGTGATGGGCAAGGTTTTAATCGTGACAATTTATTAAAAGCGGCTGAATTACTAAAACAAGCTGGATGGGAAATTAAAGACGGCAAGTTAATTAATATCGAAACGCAGCAGCCATTTGAATTTGAACTGATCAGTTCTCTTGGTAGCGATATTAAATATGCTATTCCTTTTCAACAAAATTTGGCCCGTTTAGGGATCACCATGAAAATTACCTTGTTAGATTCCTCACAACATTTACGGCGTGTTCGTGAGCATGATTATGATATGGTTGCACGTGATTATTATGCCGTAAATTATCCCAATTCTAATTTATTGATGTTTTGGGGAAGCGAATACCTTAACTCATCGTGGAATGCTTCGGGGTTACATAATAAAGCTATCGATGGCATTATCGCTGAAATTATTAAGAATGTGGATAATCAAGAAGAACTTGTCCCATTAGGACGTGCACTTGATCGTATTTTAACGCAAGAATATCCAATGATTCCAATGTGGTATAACAGTAAAACGTATTATGCCTATTGGAACAAATTTGGGCAACCAACTATACAACCGACTTATGCAATAGGGGTTGATAGTTGGTGGTATGATGCAAATAAAGCAGCTAGCCTGCCTAAAAATCAGGAACATTAATATGCTAAATTACCTTATTCGTCGACTGTTGCTGATTATTCCAACATTGTTTGTGATTTTGACTATCAATTTTTTTATTGTACAAGTTGCACCAGGTGGACCAGTCGATCAGGCGCTTGCTATGATTGAAAATGGCCCGCAAGCAGGGCAAGGATTATTGCCGGGGAGTGGTGGTTCTTCAACATCAGTACAACAGTATAAACATGAGTCGAACTATCGAGGATCACGTGGGCTTGATCCACAAGTTGTTGCGATGATAGAAAAACAATACGGCTTTGATAAACCAATATTTGAACGTTATATCGAGACGCTAAAGAAATATATACTATTTGATTTTGGTAATAGTTTTTTTAAAAGTGAATCGGTATTAGGTTTAATTGCCAAAAGTTTACCTGTTTCAATTTCATTGGGGTTATGGAGTACTTTAATTGTTTATCTGATCTCAATCCCTTTAGGTATTCGCAAAGCGGTGAAAGATGGCTCTGCATTTGATTTTTGGTCAAGTACGTTAATTATTATTGGTTATGCTATTCCGCCTTTTTTATTGGCGGTGTTATTGATTGTGCTATTTGCGGGTGGCAGTTATTGGGATGTTTTTCCACTTCGTGGGCTTGTTTCGAATCATTTTGATCAACTTGATTTTTGGGGCAAAGTAAAAGATTACGCATGGCACATCTGTTTGCCTACTATTGCAATGGTTATTGGCGGTTTTGCTTCGCTTACTATGCTGACTAAAAACTCATTTTTAGATGAAATCCGCAAACAATATGTAATAACAGCACGTGCTAAAGGGCTAAGTGAAAGAAGAATTTTATATAAACATGTCTTTCGTAATGCAACATTGCTGATTATATCAGGCTTTCCTGCTGCTTTCGTGGGGATTTTATTTACTGGTTCGTTACTTATCGAAATTATTTTTTCGCTTAATGGGCTTGGTCTATTGGGTTATGAGGCAATTATCCAACGTGATTACCCCGTGATTTTTGGGTCACTTTACATTTTTACGTTGGTTGGGCTTGTTACTAAGCTGTTATCTGATTTGTCTTACATGATGATAGATCCACGCATTGACTTTGAGGCTCGCAACTAATGACCACTCATTATTCTATTAATCAACAACGTTGGCAACGATTTAAACATAATCGCCGTGGCTATTATTCACTTTGGTTATTTATGATCTGTTTTGTGATTAGCTTATTTGCTGATTTTATTGTTAACGATAGACCGATTTTTATTAAATATCAGGATAATTATTATTCGCCAATTTTTCATTTTTATCCCGAAACGGAATTTGGTGGGCAATTAGAAACGCAAACTAATTATCTTGATCCTGCTGTACAAAAGAAAATAGAAGCTAATGGTTGGATTTTATGGCCACCGTTTCGTTATAGTTACAATACATTAATTTACGATACATCAAGCACTTTTCCAACACCACCTTCGTCGTCACATTGGTTGGGAACCACTGATGCAGGGTTTGATGTATTAGCGAATATCTTGTATGGCTTTCGTATTTCAATGTTTTTTGCTATTTTTTTAACAGCGTTTACTTCAATTATCGGGGTAATCATTGGTGCAATTCAAGGTTATTATGGTGGAATAGTTGATCTAATAGGGCAACGATTTATTGAAATTTGGTGCGGTTTGCCAGGTTTATTTGTAATTATTTTATTGGCTAGCATTTTGCCACTTGATTTTTGGTGGTTGCTCGGCATTACTGTTTTGTTCGGTTGGATGGGATTAGCTGGAATTGTGCGTACCGAATTTTTACGAACTCGTAATTTTGATTATATCCGTGCAGCCAGAGCAATGGGGGTAAGTGATAGTAAGATTATGTTTAGTCATATCTTACCTAATGCTATGGTAGCAACATTAACCTTTTTACCTTTTATTCTTTGCGGATCAATTACTACTTTAACATCACTAGATTTTTTAGGTTTTGGTTTGCCGATTGATTCACCATCCCTTGGTCGTTTATTATTACAAGGTAAAAATAATTTACAAGCGCCTTGGCTGGGTATTAGTTCATTTTTAATTATTGCAACTTTACTGTCACTGCTTATTTTTATTGGTGAGGCGGTAAGAGATGCTTTTGATCCAAACAAAGGAACATATCAATGAGTTCTCCTTTATTATCAGTACAGGATTTAAGTATCGCATTTAAACGTGGTGCACATTTACTATCGCAAGTAGTAAGTAATATTAGTTTTGATATTAATGAGCAAGAAACACTTGCGCTAGTAGGGGAATCAGGTTCAGGAAAAAGCATTACCGCACTATCTATTTTACGATTATTACGTAAGGAACAAGTGGTATATCCAACTGGCGAGATTTTGTTTGAAGAAAAATCATTATTACACGCGCCAGACAAAGAACTTCGTAAAGTCCGTGGTAATGAAATTAGTATGATCTTCCAAGAGCCAATGGTGTCATTAAACCCTTTGCATACCGTTGAAAAACAGCTCTACGAAGTCCTTGCATTGCATCGAGGTATGAGTCGCCATAATGCACGTAGCGAGATTTTGCAATACCTTGATCGTGTGGGAATTAAAGATCCAAAAAGTGAGTTATCGGTTTATCCTCACCAACTATCAGGTGGTGAAAGGCAACGAGTAATGATTGCTATGGCGATTTTAACGCATCCTAAATTATTGATTGCCGATGAACCTACTACTGCTTTGGATGTATCAGTGCAGGCGCAAATTATTCAGTTATTAAAAGAGCTGAAGAAAGAGCTGAATATGAGCATGTTATTTATTTCACATAATCTTAGTATTGTGAAAAAACTAGCTGATAAAGTGGCTGTAATGCAACAAGGGCAAATTGTTGAATACAATAATAAGCAGCGTATTTTTTTACGCCCACAACATGAATATACTCAAACATTATTAAATTCCGAACCCACCGGGGAACCAGTACCGCTGCCTGATACTCCTGGAATTCTGCTTAATGTTAATCATCTTAATGTTGAAGTCATTGGGAAAAAACAGTTATTTCTTAACCAAAAAAAGAAGATCGTCAACAACATTGGATTTGCTGTACACCAAGGCGAAACAGTTGGGATTGTGGGGGAATCAGGATCGGGTAAAAGCACTACAGCACTAGCGATTTTGCGATTGATTAAATCGCAAGGTGATATTTTATTTGATAGTCATCCGATACAACATTTAAAGGCTAAAAAATTGTTACCGTTTCGTAGCCGAATTCAAGTGGTCTTTCAAGATCCGTTTTCATCACTTAATCCACGTTTTAATGTTGAGCAGATTATTAGTGAAGGATTGGTGACTCACAAAAAACTAAGTAGAGCGGAGCGTGAACAAGCGGTAATTGATATTATGCAAGAAGTTGGTCTTGACCCTGAAATGCGTTATCGTTATCCAACCGAATTTTCTGGCGGTCAGCGTCAACGAATAGCCATTGCTCGCGCATTAATTTTACAACCAGAACTATTGATTTTAGATGAGCCAACCTCATCGTTAGATCATACTATTCAAAAACAGATTATTTATTTACTTAAGTCGTTGCAAGAAAAGTATCAACTTAGCTATTTATTTATTAGCCATGATTTAGCGTTGGTTTATTCTATGTGTCATCAAGTGGTTGTAATGAAAGAAGGTCAAATTATTGAACAAGGTTCACGTGAAAAGATTTTCTATTCACCTGAAGATGAATATACCAAAACATTACTTTCATTTTTGGATAAATTACCGCGAAAACAAAATAAAACTTTGATTCACCTAGATAAAATTGAAAAAATAGAAACTACAGTAAAATTTACTGATAAAGATAATACTCAACAAGAAAATCAACAAAATAAAAAGCCAGACCAAGAAAAAAAGGTCAATTGGGATGATGCGCTGTTGATGCGTAAAAAATGAATATATAAAACAATAATTTAAATTATAATTAATTTTTAATAAATCAATACATTAATTTATTTAATAGGTTCATTATGCAAAAACGAATACTCACTTTTTTATTAACATCTTGTTTGTCGTTCATGTCGATAAAAGTGATGGCGCTAACTTGTGGTGATAATCTTACTAAAAATACTGTTGAATCAAATAATTATATCTTTCAGATTCTTGATTATATTGACTCACCAATAAAAGGTATTAAGCAAGAGGTTAGAAATTCAACGACTAAATTAGGTAGTGATAGTGATGTAAATAGTACAACAGCTAAGCATACACTAATGTATGATTCCAATGGACTTATCACACAAAGCCATTACGATCTTTATTCAGAAAAAGATATCCGAATTTATTCTGAACACCTACAAAAAAATAAATCAGGTTGGGAAAATATTATTGAAGATGCAGAAGATAAAACCAATAGCATTATTCAATTTAGTACTGATGAACAAGGCAAAATTGTACTATCCCAACAAACCAAAAAAGCGGCTGATTTTGTTTTTGTTGAAACCGATAATTATATGTACGACACGAATAATTGCCTGATCAATAAAAATGTACAATGGCAACTAAAAGAAATTGATGAGAATGGGCAATACACAGGTACAGAACAAAAAGGGGCGTCAACCTATACGTTTGAGTATCAAAATCAACAGTTAGCTAAAGTGCTCTATCAATTTAGTAATAATATGAAAAATGAAAGTGATTTTTCGTATCAATACGATAATGAACATCATCGATTAATGTCCATCGATTCTTCTTATTTATCCGCAGGTAAAGAAGCGGCTCATTATGTCACTAAATTTTTAACTTTTAATGAAAAAAATGATTGGCTAACAGCAAGTAAAGTTAAAAATAACCAAGGTGGTAAACAAACAACGGTGACTCGAGAATTGACTTATTATTAATTTTTAGGAATACAAGAATACAAAAAACGTTATTTGGTTGATGGCATTTTTTGTATTCTATCTATTTACTAGAAAAACATTATCACATTCGAATAAACAATAGGTAAATAGCATGTAATGTCCATGCTAATGCTAAGCCAAATGTTAGTAATTTTTCACGTTTTGGGTGGATTTGATGCTCATGCAAAATAGTTAAAATTTGTTGTAATCCAAACCAGACAGGTAATGAAATTGTCAAAAATAAAAAAACTTTACCTATGTCTGTATTGGCTATTTTAAGAATATAAGATCGCGTCGCAACCTCCCCAAAGGGGAGCATAAACGCCATAATTATTAGCACAATGGGGGCAAACATAGCAGCCCATGTTCCACCAAGCATAAACAAACTTCTTATTACGCTTCCATCTTTGTTTGTTGTTTGAATTTGTTGATTTTTCATTGATTCAATACCACTCATTTCAATACAAATAAAAATAAGAAAACCGATACAGCTAGCATAACTGCCCACAGTCCTACAATCAGTAATAATCTGTTCGACTTTTTATTTAACAGTGCGCTTGGTATCGTTTTAGTCATTAAATTAAACCAAGTTATCGTATGGAAGACGCTAATAAATAACGCGATACAATTAAGCATGACAACAAAAGGGCTACGCAAGAAGAAAATAAAGCGATAAAACTCGTCTTGCCCAACAGAATTAGTGTACATACAAACTACACCATACATTAAAACCAAACTTATCCAAATCATCGAAAAAGGAACTAATTTATGCATGATAGTCATTATAAAAGAGCATTTTACATTGGTTTGAGTAGCTTCAAGGTGTTTATTATTATCTTGTTGATTCATAAATATCTCTAGAGTGTATTACGTTTTGTGCTCGTTATTGTTTGGCGGGGTTATTGTTCACTTTATTATTATAAGGATTAAATGGCTTTAATGTCATTAATTTACAGATTGCTATAATATATTTTTTTTTACGTAATGCTTCGCATAATGTGCGTCATGGTTTAATTTATGTTTTATTTGACTTTAATTTAAAAGGTGTCCTTATAATTTAGATGTTTCTGAACCATCGTACCTACTATATTTTAATAAGCTATTTTTATGATACAGGCTAAAATAATGAATAAAAATAGCGTACAATAGCGCAATATTAAATACAGGCTTATCATAAATAGATTAGGAATTTAGTATGACAGGCAAATTTATTGTCATAGAAGGGCTTGAAGGGGCGGGTAAGACAACGGCGATTAATGCCGTTGCCCACATTTTAATTCAACACAGTATTGACGATTTGCAATTTACTAGAGAGCCAGGAGGCACACCGATTGCTGAAGCGTTGCGCAATATGATTAAAAATGGTTTAGATAACGACCCTTTGACTGATAAAGCCGAATTGTTAATGCTATATGCAGCGCGTATTCAGTTGATTGATAATGTTATAAAACCGGCACTTAAAGCTGGTAAGTGGGTGATAGGTGATCGTCATGACTTATCAACGCAGGCTTATCAAGGTGGGGGGCGTCAGTTAGATCAAACTTTTATAACAACATTAAAAGAACAAGTATTAGGTGATTTTAAGCCTGATCTTACTTTATATTTAGATATTGCTCCTGAAATTGGTTTAATGCGCGCAAAAGCGAGAGGGAAACTCGATCGTATTGAGCAACAATCGTTGCCATTTTTTGAACGAGTTCGGCAACGTTATTTGGATCTTGCCAAGCAAGACAATACTATTATGATTATTGATGCAGCTGAATCAATTGACAATGTAACCAAGCAAATTGAACAAATTTTAACAAAATGGTTAACAAAATAGGTTTAATATTCAATGATCTTAAATGACTACCCATGGCTTTCGCTACCTTATCAGCAATTAGCATCAGGAATTATAAACAAGCGTGCTCATCATGCTTTGCTAATTAATTATGTTCAAGGTAGTGGTGAGAACGAATTTATTTCAAAGCTTGCAAATCGTTTATTATGCCAATGTTCACAGCAATTAGAACCGTGCTTAACCTGTCATAGCTGTCAATTGTTTTTGGCTCATCATCATCCTGATTATGATGTAATAACCAATGAGCAAGGTAAACGTTCAATCGGCATTGATCAAATTCGTAATATAGCTAGCAAAGTTTACGAAAAATCTCAGCAGGGTGGCAATAAAGTTCTTTGGATAAAACATGCGGCTTTAATGACTGAAGCCGCTGCTAATGCGTTGCTTAAAACATTAGAAGAACCACCCCAAAATACATATTTTATTTTGAGCGATGAACATAATAGCCAATTATTGCCAACAATACATAGCCGTTGTTTTTCTTATTTTTTGGCTCTTCCTAAATTGGAACAATCTATTGGATGGTTAAAAAAACAACATGATCAGCAATATAGCGATAATGAACTTGCCTCGGCGTTATTATTGAGCGAAAATGCGCCACTAAAAGCAGCGACATTATTAACACCTGAAAAGTGGCAACGACGTAAAGTTTTTTGTAACCATTTATTAGACGTTGTACCACAAAATAATTATTGGCAGTTGGCTAAAACCTTTGATAATGAAGATTTTATTGAACAAATCATTTGGTTCTGTTCATTATTAAGTGATGCGCTAAAAGCGAAGCAAAAAGTAGGGCGTTTTATTGTTAATCGTGATCAAGTCCCTTTAGTTCGATTGTTTGCAACTAAAAGTAATGAAAAACTTTCTGCACTTTATAATTTATGGTTACAGGCAAGAAACCAGTTATTAACTGTTACTGGATTGAATAAGGAACTCATTGTTTATAATGTACTTGCTCAATCCGAATTGATTAGCGAAACGGAGAGTTAAAAAATTTATAATGAAATTTGTCAAAAAATTTTAGGAAAGTATCCCGTTAAATAAAAAGGATGACAGTGAGTTATTTATCTATTGAATTTGGTTTACTCTTTATTGTTTTTTTTGCCTTGTATTGGGGATGCTACCGATCGCCCAAAATACAAAATAGCCTGCTTTTAGTAGCAAGCTATCTTGTTGTTGGTAGTTATAGCTGGCAATTTTCGCTTATCCTTTTTATTTATACCTGTGTGATTTATTTATTTTCGGTGATGATTGCCGCATCGGAACATCATGCAAAGCGATGGCTCGTTTTAGGGTTATGTGTATCAATTATTAATCTAGCCTTATTTAAATATTTTGATTTTTTCCGTTACGAGCTACAAGAATTTTTTAATTTATTGAATTTATCTGTTTTATTGCCAGCTATAACAGTATTAATTCCTATTGGTATTTCATTTTATACTTTTCATTCGGTAAGTTACTTAGTTTCAATAAAAAAGAAAGAGCTTGCTGTTGCTAAATTTTGGGATTTTGCACTATTTTTATCGTTCTTTCCTAGTATTATTGCAGGTCCGATTAACCGTGCTAAAGATTTTTTACCGCAAATCAATGTTGCCCAACCTCGCGAGATTTTAGAGCCGTTTCGTGCATTTACATTGCTTATTTTGGCTGTTATTAAGGTTTACTGTTTAGGTGGTTTAATCAGTGATCATTGGGTTAAACCAATATTTGCCAATCCATTAGAATTTAGTGTAATTGATTTGTTAGTTGGACTTTATGCTTATGCTATACAAATTTACTTAAATTTTTCGGGTTACACAGATTTAGTTACAGGTATGGCTTTATTACTAGGTTTTCGTTTACCAATTAACTTTAATTTGCCATATTTAGCGTTAAATTTAAGGGAATTTTGGTCACGCTGGCATATTAGCTTATCAAGTTGGATTCGTGACTATATTTATATTCCTCTTGGTGGTAATCGTCGAGGATTTATTCGAACTCAAATTAATGTCATTTTAGCAATGTTATTATCGGGATTATGGCATGGTGCAGGCCTTAATTTTATTATTTGGGGAGCATGTCATGGTATTGGTAGTATAGCACTTAATATTGGAGATCGTTATTTGGGTAAAAACTGGGTAACTTTACGTTCACCAATGGTTGCACGATTGTTAACATGGCACTATGTTTGTTTTACATGGCTCTTTTTTTATTGTGAAAACGTGTCTGATGCGTTGGATTATTTGGTTGCATTAGTGCATAACTTTTTGATAGAACCGCAATATGCAGAGGCTTTTGGGGTTATTAGTTTTATCTACTTTATTTATCCAATGTGTAAAAATTTTACTGAGTGGTTTATCATGCAATTAACCAAAATATCATTGGTTTTTTTACCATTGGTATTTATTTTTATTTTATGGTTGGTCATTTATATTGCGCCATCAGGTATGCCAAACTTTATTTATGCTAATTTTTAATTATAGTGCTTAGTTATGATGATATATAAAAAATCGTTTTCGATAAGTAATAAAAAATCACCATCGAATTTAAAACGGCAACATCATAAATCGCTGAATAAAAATACATTTAAAAAAGGTCATCAGAAAAATAAAAAAAATAAACCAGCTTCAGTTCTTGCCAGTAACCATTTATCTGCTGGTTATATATTGATTGTTTTGTTTGTTACTGCAGTGGCATTAATTATTCTTTATTATAAATCAATACTAATTTATTGGCAGCAGGCATATCATACCGATTTACTTAACAGTAATAATTTTATTGCTCAAGGCACACTACCAACTCAAGAATTGGAAGAAAATAACAATAATGAACCTAATATTCAACAATATTTGCCAATACGAAAATCAATATTACTTACTCCATCTATTAATATTTTTTTGCCTATTTTTGAAAATGAGAGTTCAGAGTTAAATGCGTCTTATCCTGAAGATGAAAAACAACATAATAAAATCGAACTTGTAACAAAAGTGGATTTAAAAAGAGATCAATTAGTCAATATTCAAGATAGTAAAATAAGTTCAAATTTGGATACACATTCAGATACTATCGAACTGAATAAAGCAAAACTAGAGCCTGTATTGCAAGATGAACCTAAAAATCTAAACGTAGAGATTGAATTAACTAATAAATCACTACCTATTGTATTAACAAGTAATGATAAAGTATTTTTTGCAGGGGATTCTTTAATGCAAGGTGTTGCACCATATGTTAAAAAAATGCTATTTAAACAGTATAAAATAGAAAGTCTTGATTTGAGCAAACAAAGTACAGGTCTTGCTTATCCAAGAGCTTTTGATTGGTCAAAAACAATTAACGATCATTTAATTGCTGATCCTTCTATTAAATTACTTGTTGTTTTTCTTGGTGCTAATGACCCTTGGGATTTCCCTGTTAAGGGGTATATCAAATATGCTAAATTCAAATCTGAATTGTGGGAAGATCAATACCGTTTACGTATTAAATCTATCTTAAATAGTGCCATAGAGCATAATGTTCAAGTACTTTGGCTTGCGGCGCCTTGTATGCGTAAGGCAAAATTAAATGATGGTATGGTTTACTTAAACAGCTTATATAAATCTGAAATAGAAAAAGCTCGACAACATTTTTTAACAACCAATGAATTATTAGGATGTACATACGAAAAATTCAGCAATTTTGTAGAAATAGATAAAGCAAAAATCAAAGTAAGGGTTGACGATGGCGTTCATTTTACTCCAACAGGCCAAAAAATTCTGGCAAAAGAAATTATGGAAAAAATAACTTATAAAGAATTAGAGGGCCTCCATAATGATTAAATTTTTAAAATATATTACAGCGGTAATTGTAATAACTATTACCGTTGGATGTAGCGTAGCAGAAAGTAAAACTTCTACTGCATCTGCCATTATTGATTTTGGCGATCCTAATACTAAACAATTTACCAGAAGTTTAAAGTTATTAGCTAATAACAAAAAAACTAATAAAGTCATTAACATCACTCAATTTGGCGATTCTCATTCGGCAGCTGACTTTTTTACAGGTGAATTTAGAACATTAATGCAAAAAAAGTATGGTAATGCAGGTGTTGGTTGGATAACTCCAGTCGCTATAAAGGGACAAAATCATACTGCTGTTACATGGAAATTTAATCATTGGGATGTGTTAAGTAGCCGTACTTTAAGTAATTTAGATTTCCCTATGGGCGGTTTTATTGCTAAATCAAATAAGGATTCTGCTACTATACATGTAGCGCCTAAAACATTAAATAATAAACTTTGGCAAGTTAAACTAACATTTAAGACACTTAAAAATAATCTAAATTCACTTACGCTTTATGATGCAGATAATAAAAAAATTGATTTAAATTATATGCCTAAAGCTAATGTTTGGCAAACTGTGACAGTTGTTTCTAAATTGCCTTTAATTATAAATGGACAGAAAGATGTTGAGCTAGGTGGAATTTGGTTAACTTGCTATCAACAACCGGGAGTTGTTGTTTCATCAATTGCGACTAATGGAGCCAAACAAAATATTTGGCAAAAGTGGGGAAAAAATTGGTTTAAGGAACTGAGTGTATCAAAAAGTGATTTAGTCATTCTTGAGTATGGAACAAATGAAAGTTTTGATGAAACATTGGATGTTGATCAATATCGAACTAATTTGGTTAATAATATAAGACTGATCCGTAAAACATTACCTAATGCAGCAATTTTAATAATGACGCCTCCCGATACAATGGTAAATGAAACAAGTATACCTCAGTCTTTTGTTAAAATAGTGAATATTCAAAAACAAGTTGCTAAATCTGAAAAAACGTTATTTTGGAATTGGCAAATGGCCATGGGCGGTAAATCTGTTATTAAACAGTGGCGTAAACAAGGGTTAGCTCGTCCAGATTTAGTCCATCAGACTTTGCAAGGTTATCAAAAAAGTGCCAGCATATTTTATGCTGACTTAAATGAATTTGTTAGAAAAAACCGCTAAGTTTTTATTAAAAGGAATAAATACGTTATGTTATCACCAATTATAGTTGCAGTTGATTTTGCGGATCTAAAATCAGCGTGGAATTTTATTGATCGAGTAGATCCTAAAGATTGTCGACTCAAAGTCGGTAAAGAGCTTTTTACTCATGCTGGACCTGATTTTATTAAGAAAATTATGCAAAAAGGTTTTGATGTCTTTTTAGACCTTAAATTTCATGATATTCCTAATACTGTCGCAAAAGCAATTGCAGCCACTGCTGATCTGGGGGTTTGGATGACCAATGTTCATGCTAGCGGAGGTTCGCGCATGATGACAGCTGCAAAGGATGCGCTTTATTCATATGGTAAAGATGCACCAATTTTGATCGCAGTAACGGTATTAACCAGTATGGAGTCAACCGATCTTCAAGAAATTGGTATCAATGTATCACCTCTAGAACAAGCGACTAGATTGGCAACACTTGCTAAAAACTGTGGGCTTGATGGAGTGGTCTGTTCAGCTAAAGAAGTTCAAAGTTTTAGAACACGATTAGGTAGTGATTTTAAGTTAGTTACACCAGGTATAAGACCCGCAGGTAGCGATCCCGATGATCAACGTCGGATTATGACGCCTCAGCGAGCTCAAGCTGCCGGTTCTGATTATTTAGTGATTGGTCGTCCAATAACTCAAGCAGATGATCCTGCTCAAGCGTTAAAAACAATTTTAGCAACACTTGAACCAACTAAGAGCTAAACAAAATGACGTCAGAAAATCTACTTGTTTACTCGACCGATAAAGGTCGAATTAAACCAACTGAAACAGTGATCTCTCGGCCTAAGGGGGATGGCATTATTCGAATCCAACGACAAACGTCAGGTCGTAAAGGTAAAGGTGTTTGTGTTATTACGGGATTTGATATGAGTGATGCACAATTATTACAGTTAGCAGCAGAATTAAAAAAACGTTGTGGTTGTGGTGGTTCGGTTAAAGATGGCATTATTGAAATTCAAGGGGATAAACGAGATTTATTAAAATCATTGTTAGAAGATAAAGGATTTAAAGTCAAATTGGCTGGAGGCTGATTTAGTTATATAAAAAATAGCGTCCACAATGCAAGGGACGCTATTTATAAAATAGTATGCTTAGTTAGAACGATAACTGCGCATTTTTTTACTGATTTCGCGACGCTCTTTTGATATTTCAGCATTTTTAATAATGTAATCGTCTACGCGATCATCATAATCGCTTTTCATGTTAGCAATGATTGCTTGAAGTTCTTCGTAAGTCATATCTGGTTTAATATATTCACTTAAGTTTTCAAGTAATAATACTCGTTTTTGGTTGTCACGAATCTTTTTTTCGTTATCTGAAATTTCGCGTTTTAATTTATTTAAACGACGAGATAAACGAATATATTCAAGTACACCTTGAAACGATGGTGCGGTTGATTTTTCCTTGTCCATCTATAACCCCTTATTTCAAAAAATGGAAAAATAAAACTTTGCTAATTATATACCAATAATTTTTTAAGGTCATATTAAATCTATTTTTATATATAAATGGTGTTTTCTTAGTGGTTATTTGAATTGTTAGTGTTTTAATTTTTTTTTAATGTCATATTTTGAGAGAAATTCTATTTACCAAATAAGATAAAAATAAAAACAACTATTAAGAATTAGCACAAAGTATTGTACAATAGCTCCAAATTTGTAAAGAGTGCCAGAATGAGAGAATCATAATGAGCTGGATTGAAAAAATTCTTAGTAAAAATAATATATCGTCAGATCATAAAAAAGCAAATATCCCTGGTGGGGTTTGGACTAAATGTAGTAATTGTGAACAAGTTATCTATCAAGCTGAACTTGATCTTAATTTAGAAGTTTGTCCAAAATGTGACCACCACATGCATATTCCTGCCCGTGTGCGTTTATACCGTTTTTTAGATGAAGGTTCGGATATCGAGATCGGTACAGAGCTTATGCCTAAAGATATTTTAAAATTCAAAGATACGAAAAAATATAAAGATCGTTTAACCGCAGCGCAAAAGGATACCCACGAAAAGGAAGCAATGGTTGTAATGAAAGGTACATTACTAGGTATTCCAGTCGTTGTGGCTTGTTTTGAATTTGCGTTTATAGGTGGATCAATGTCTTCTGTTGTTGGTGCATTATTCACACGAGCTGCAGAGCAAGCTATTGAGGATAAATGCCCTTTAATTTGTTTTTCAACAAGTGGTGGTGCTCGAATGCAAGAAGCCTTGTTTTCGTTAATGCAAATGGCAAAAACTAGTGCGATTCTTGCTAAAATGCAAGATGAAGGTTTACCTTATATTTCTGTAATGACCGATCCTACCATGGGTGGTGTATCTGCAAGTTTAGCGATGCTAGGTGATATTAACATTGCAGAACCTAAAGCGCTAATAGGTTTTGCTGGACCGCGAGTAATTCAACAAACTGTTCGTGAAACGTTACCAGAAGGGTTTCAACGCAGTGAGTTTTTACTTGAAAAAGGCGCAATTGATATGATCATTCATCGTAAAGATATGCGTCCTAAAATTGCTAGTTTAATAGCTAAATTAATGAGATTACCTGATCCGTTTAATAATATTACTCTTACCGAGACAGTTTGATTGAGTATGCAAATTAAACAACCGAATGCCATGTCAGATCTAAATACATGGCTTTGTTATTTAGAGCAATTACATCCAACAACTATTGATTTGGGTTTAGAACGAGTAAAGACAGTCGCTCAACGTCTTAATTTAGTGCAACCAGCACCTTACATTTTTACTGTTGCTGGCACCAATGGCAAAGGAACCACTTGCCGAACACTTGAAATGATATTGCTTGAGGCTGGTTTGCACGTTGGTGTGTATAGCTCCCCTCATTTATTACGATTTACTGAGCGCGTACGTATTAATAACCAAGAGTCAAGTGAACAAGAAACCGTAAAAGCTTTTGTCGAAATAGAAAAAGCCAGAGCCGATATATCTCTTACCTATTTTGAATATGCAACACTTGCTGCGCTCTATCAATTCAAACATGCAAAATTAGATGTGGTTATATTAGAAGTTGGCCTTGGTGGGCGGTTAGACGCAACCAATATTGTTGATGCAGACGTGGCTGTCATCACAACTATTGATATTGATCATATTGATTATTTAGGTGATACCCGTGAAAGTATCGGGCGTGAAAAAGCAGGTATTTTTAAATCTAAAAGTATTGCTGTTGTTGGTGAGCCAGATATGCCTACATCTATTTTAAATGTTGCAAAATTAGTTAACTGCCCGATCTATTCGGTAAATTGTGATTGGTATTTTAGACAAGTTAATAACAATTCATGGGCATTTCAGTCATCTATAAAACAATATGAAAATTTACCTATTGCTAATGTTCCTTTAGCTAACGCAGCAACTGCAGTTGCTGCTTTAAGCTATTCATCGCTTAAAATAACACGACACGAAATAGTTAATGGATTAAAAAATTCTAATTTAACGGGACGCTTTCAAATTATCAAAACATCACCATTGGTGATCCTTGATGTAGCTCATAACCCCCATGCTGCAACTTATTTAACACAACAATTAGAAAAATTAAAAGAGAAATATTTGGGGCTTGGAAAACTACGATTTGTCATTGGCATGCTTAAAGACAAAGATATTAAAAGCACCCTATCTATTTTAACTGGCGATGCATGGTATTGTGCCTCACTTTATGGTGAGCGAGGTTGTAGTGCAGAAGTATTAAAACAACACTTATTGAATAAAGGTGAATTTAATGTATCAACATTTGATACGGTTTCTAAAGCTTATCGAAAAGCAATGCAGGATGCTGAACAGACTGATATTATCGTGATATGTGGTTCATTTCATACCGTATCTGATGTTTTAGCTGAAACTCCTTATTTAAGTGGAATTAATTATGACGGATAATCAACAAATTAATCCAAAAAATCACAAGAAAATAAGAAATCGTCTTGTAGGGTTTGCTACATTATTGTTTGTTTTTGCAGCAATCACTCCATGGGTAATAACCGATAAGTCTAACTTGCCAATTTCAACAACACCTATTTTGCAACCAGACGTTATTACTCATCAAAATCAGGCTATAGCATCAACCAACGATGATGATTTTACCAATAATATACCTGATATTTCTTATATACCTGATTCAGAACAAAGTCCTAGTTCTGTCGTTTCGCCTGATATTGTTGATAATGTAGACACTTCAACGACGACAACTAAGCATTCAGTATCACAACAAGAGCCTAAACCTTACATAATTCAGCTTGCGGCTTTGAAAAATAGGCAAAAAATAGAAGAATTAGTTGCATTATTAAGGCTAAATAATTATAGCGTTAAAACAATACCCCAAAAACCTGAACCAAATCAGCTAATTAAATTACAAGTTGGTCCTTATGCTAAAAAAGAACAAGCGGAACAAGTGATTATTAACTTAAATAATTTAACAAAATTAAAGGGTATTATTGTTGCTAATTAGTTATTGTTCTGTTTTGTATTGTAAATAACAATTAAGATAAAATATTATTAATATAAAATTGTGAGTTATTATGATGAACTGGGTTGATTTTTCGATTATTGGTGTAATTACCTTTTCTGCATTAATTAGCATTGTGCGGGGGTTTGTTCGAGAAGCTTTATCTCTTATTAGCTGGGTTTTAGCTTTCTTTGTTTCTAGCCGATTTTATATCTATATTACCGATTATTTAACTTATTTTGATAGTGATGTTATACGCATTGCAACAGCCATTGTTATCTTATTTATTGCTACGCTATTGGTTTGCTCAATTGTATCTTATCTTATTGGTCAATTAGTCCAAAAAACAGGATTATCTGGCACTGATCGTGTATTAGGTATTTGTTTTGGCGTATTACGGGGTATTTTGGTTGTTGCGGCAGTTCTCTTTTTGGTTGATACCTTTACTTCGTTATCTCAATCTTCGTATTGGGCTCAATCACAATTAATTCCACATTTTCATTTTATTATTCGTTGGTTTTTTGATTTTATACAACAGTCTTCTTCGTTTTTAGTGCAATAAATTTGAGGTAATCATAGTATGTGCGGTGTTGTTGGTATTGTAGGGTGTAGTACTGTTAATCAATCTATTTATGATGCATTGACTGTTTTGCAACATCGAGGTCAAGATGCAGCTGGTATTGTGACCATTGATAATCAAAATCGCTTTCGTTTGCGTAAAGCGAATGGTTTAGTTAAAGATGTGTTTCAAGAGCATCATATGCAGCGATTGCAAGGTAATTTGGGAATAGGGCATGTTCGTTATCCTACTGCAGGTAGTTCAAGTCCGTCCGAGGCGCAACCTTTTTATGTCAATTCACCTTATGGTATTGCGCTTGCTCATAATGGAAATTTAACCAATACCGATGAGCTTAGAAATAAAGTATTTGAACTCGCAAAACGTCATGTTAATACAAATTCCGATTCTGAAGTTTTACTCAATATTTTTGCCAATGAATTAGATAAGTTTCCTACTTTTCCATTGACTGCCGATAATATCTTTAACGCAATACATAATGTTCACAGTATTATTAAAGGCGCATATGCTTGCGTAGCAATGATTATTGGTCATGGTCTTGTTGCCTTTCGTGATCCTTATGGAATCCGCCCTTTAGTAATTGGTAAACGAGTCCTTGAAAATAAAAAAATTGAATATATGGTTGCATCCGAAAGCGTTGCTCTAGATATACTTGATTTTGAATTTATGCGTGATGTCGAGCCAGGAGAAGCTATCTATATTTCTCAAGATGGACAGTTATATTCTAAGCAATGTTCTGATAATCCGCAATATTATCCATGTATTTTTGAATATGTTTATTTTGCAAGACCGGATTCGTTAATTAATGGGGTATCTGTTTATCAATCACGTATTGAAATGGGAAAAAAGCTGGGAGAAAAAATAGCTAGAGAGTGGAAGGATATTGATATTGATGTAGTCATTCCTATTCCTGAGACCTCTTGTGATGCTGCTCTTGAAATTGCACGTATTTTAAATAAGCCTTATCGACAAGGGTTTGTTAAAAATCGCTATGTTGGTCGTACATTTATTATGCCAGGGCAAAGTGCTCGTAGGTTATCTGTAAGAAGAAAGCTCAATGCTAATCGCATTGAATTTGAAGGTAAAAATGTACTTTTAGTTGATGATTCCATTGTCAGAGGTACAACTTCAAAAGAAATTGTTGAAATGGTGCGTTCAGTTGGTGCAAAAAAAGTTTATTTAGCGTCTGCGGCACCAGAAATTAGACATCCAAACGTTTATGGCATTGATATGCCTGTTGCTAATGAACTGATTGCTTATAACCGAACAGTTGATGAAATTTCTGAAGCTATTGGGGCAGATAAACTTATTTTTCAAGATTTATCTGATTTAATTAATTCAATCACAGAACAAAATCCGAATATTCGCCATTTAGAGTGTTCTGTTTTTGATGGAATATACGTTACTGGAGGAATTGATGATAATTATTTATCATTGCTAGAACAAAAAAGAGGTGAAAGTAAAAAAATTTTGATGTCGAAAGAGTCAGAAAACCTAGAAATTTATAATGAAGGTCAATAAATAATAATTGTAGAAAATAAAAATATTATAGAAGGATATAAAATTACAATTTTATAATTTTTGTCTATTATTTTTATTTAAAGTATTAAAAATAATGGCATTTTCCTTGGTGGTTAACTATTTGTATATTATAATTATAAAATAGAATTTACAAAATAAATCAAAAAAAATTAAAAAAAAAACATAAATTATTTGGATAAATGACTTTTTTGTAATAAACTGTAAAAGTTAAATCTTTTTGTAAAGAAACGTAAAATTTGTAAATAAGAGTAAATAAATGTCATGCTATTGTTTTATAAGGTAAGTTGACTTTGTTATAGGTTTTACGTTATGCATAGAAAAATAAGGAATATTAAGATGAGAAGAAAACTTAATTTGACAATTGTTTCAGCATTTGTCATTGCTACATTAAGCTGGCAACCGGCTTTTGCTACTGATTCTAAGTTATCTCAAGATTCTGTAGATAGCAATAAAATAATTAAGTTAAAGGATGGAACAAAAGCTCGCGAGCTGATTAACAATCAACAGCGTAGCCTTTATCAAATAGCTCTTTTAAGTGGTATTTCTGTTTCAGAATTACGCGCAATGAATGCGGGGCGTTTTGATAAAAAGGATGTTGTTGACGTCGGTGAAAATATCGTCTTGCCTGAAAACTCTCCATTGTTACCAGCAATTACATCAAAAGATAATAAAAAAGATAAGCATGCTAACCTTCCACATTTAGGTTCAGATGATAACTATGATGTAAAAAAAGATAAAGATGCATTTTCAACACAAGTTGCCTCAACATTACAAACTTTAGCTAGCCAAGATTGGAAACAACTAACTTCGTCAGATAATGGTGGTATATCTGGGCATTTGAAAAACAAAGGTAAAGATTATGCCGAAAATTATGTACGTAACAATGTTAAAAACCAAGTGGTTGATCCAGCTCGTAGTGCCGTACAGGATTTTTTAGGCCGGTTTGGTACCGCTCAATTACAATTTGATTTGAGTGATAAAGGGGAATTTAATAATGTCAATCTGAAGTTGTTTAGCCCATGGTATGACACTGAAGATACATTAATATTTAGCCAAGTATCATTTCAAGAATATGAACATAATCGTCGAATTGGTAACCTAGGTGTTGGTCAACGTTGGGATGTAGCTGATAAAAAATGGTTACTTGGTTATAACGTGTTTCTTGATCATGACTTTCAACGTTCACACAATCGTTTAGGTGTTGGTGCTGAAGCGTGGACTGATTATGCTAAGTTTACAGCTAACTATTATCATCCTTTATCTGATTGGAAAGATTCTAAAGACTTTGATGATTATTTAGAACGAGCTGCAAGAGGTTTTGACATTAGATTCCAAGGCTATTTACCACAATATCCACATTTAGGTGGTTCACTTATGTATGAACAATACTATGGTGATAAAGTTGCCCTGTTTGGTAAAGATAATCTACAAAAAGATCCAAGAGCTGTTACAGTAGGTCTTGATTATACTCCAGTTCCTCTTTTCACAATTAAAGCTGATCATAAACGAGGTCAAGATAACAAGAAAGCTACTAAAGCTGAATTGACCATGAACTATCGTATTGGTACCCCACTAAAAGACCAATTGGATCCAGATATGGTTCAATCAGCTCGTTCTTTGAAGGGTAGCCGTTATGATTTAGTCGATCGTAATAATTATATTGTTCTTGAATATAAAGAAAAGAAAATGTCTGTCGATTTGGGGCTTGATCAAACTCAGCTAATTGAAGGGCAAACCTATGCATTGAATGTTAGCGTTCATAATGCTAAAAAATTAACAAATTTAGTATGGGCAGGTAACATGCTAGATATTGATGCAGGTGGTGGTTTTTTATGTATGACGACAGGAGCATGTACATCTTCTTCATGGCTTAATCCTCCAATTGATACAAATAACTGGAAAATTGTTGCTCCTAGTTATGTTAGTGCAGATGGTCAGCGATTACCTGTTAGTACAAATGGAAAATATTCTTTGTCTTTATCCGTCTCAGATAGTCGCGGTAAATCTGCAACATCTAATACAGTGAGTTTTGAGGTATTGCCAGATCCAGTGATGCGTAAAGTTGGGGTATGGGCTGTTGATACTTCAGGGAATAAAACAGTAATGACCTCTCAAATGGCAGATGGTTTAAGTAGTTTAACTGTGTTGGCTACTCTTGTTAAACCTAGAGTATATAATGGCGCAATCAATACGTTTCAAGATGTCGATGGGTTTAGTGATGAAAATGTAACAAATAGTATTCCTGTAACATTTAGCGAATTTTCGAAACTATGGACAGCAACTAGCAATGGTAGACAAATTGCTTTAATTGACGGTACTTCAGGTAATGTTAATCAATGTCCAGGTCAAGTTCCTTGTGTTATTGTAAAATCATTTGAAAAAATAGCAAAAGATCAAAATGTATCATCTCGTGCTTCAACTGCAGCAGGTTTACAAATGGTTGGTGATAGTTATGCGTTAGATGTTGCTTCGAATATTTCTGGAGCGGTTGATTTCTCAATTTCACTAGAAGAGTATGGTTTGGGTAAATCATTTAATCATGCAACTGTCAATTTCACTGGTGGTCTTCCTGGCGTAATTCAAATTTGGAGCAGAAATGTGTTAGTTTCTGAGTCAAATGGTGGAGCTCCACTTGTATTTTCACCATCAGGTCCAAATCAATATCTAGTTGGCGAAGACTATAGTGTCAAAGCATTTGCAGCAGATGGTACTCTAATGGCTTCTCCTTTCGTTATTTGGTCATTAGTTGATTCAAATTCAAATGCTTGCCCAGGTGTAGCAACAACATTACCAAATGCAACTAGTAATCCTAATGGGCCGTGGTTTAACGTAGCAATGGGGAACGATGCTCATTATACAATACAGGGTAGAAACACTAGTTATGCCACATCAGGTACTAGTATTCCTGCTATTGCTGGCGCGCCAAATAATCTAGATTTAAGAACAGTGAGTTCTAGTCCTCTTGCATGTGCTGGAGACCAAGGATTTAAATTGCAAGTAACAGTTTTATAATAAAGTAGTAAATAAAGGTTTTAATTACCGACTGGTGTCGGTAATCAAAAGGGTTCCCCTCCCTCTAAAGGGGGATTAGTATAAATACAAAGTATTAATTTATAGAAAAATAGGAAGTTAAAAATGAAAAATCTTACAATTAAAAAAGTTGCACTAGGGCTTTTTTTAGCTGGCTACGCCGCAAGTAGTGCGTTTGCAGTAGCACCGGTGCAAACTGTTAATACCATCGAAGGTACTAAACCTGTTTTAAATAGCCGTGGCGCTAACCCTATCGCTAACACCGTGACTGTTGATATATTCCATGCTAACGGCACTCCATATACTGCTGGTGATTCGATTTATGTAGGTGATAAAGTTCGTGTTACATATAGATTGACTGATGCCGATGGTGATAGTGATAACGCTGCTGCTGCTAAGGTAAAAGATTCATTTAAAGTTTTTACAAAAGCATCATCGGGCTCCACTTGGTCTCCAGTTACAGTTCAAGCAACAGCAAGTTATGATACTGCAGATACAGAGTTAGGTACAATTGAATTCGAATTAACTAGTGATTTCATTGGTAAGTCTAAAATTGGTTTCGTCATTCAACCAAGAACTGAATTCGGTGCGCCTTCAGAAGGTGATTGGGTAGCAATTGGTGATATCTTTGGTGGTGGTACCCCTGGTGTTGGTGGTAATGGTAGTAACCCAGGAAACAGTGGTGGTCCTGGTGGTGGTGGTAACTCTAGTGGTGGTAATACTGGTGGTGGTAATACTGGTAATGGTACAAACCCTGGTCCGATTGTCTCTCAAACTAGTCAGTTAGGTATTTTCTTAATTGATAATACGGGTGTTATTCAAAATAATGAAAGCTATACTAAGTCGGGTACTACTTTAGTACCTAAATATGGCGAAAGATATGCTGCTATAGTATGGGAAGACACAAATAGTGACAAAGTTCTAGATGCAGGTGAAAATGAACTCGCTGGATTTAGCTTTGAATGGCATGTAGTAGGTAATGGTATTGCTGAAAATGGTAACATAACTGCTGAAACTGGTACACTTAACAGTGATGGAAACCGAAGTAATGGAAATACAGATGATACTATCTTCTTAGGTTCTAAGAATCTTGCTAGAACTAAACATAATGGTATGTATAGTTTTACAACTCATAAAGCAGGTATTCAAGGTTACCAACTTCAAGTTAAAATGTAATTTAACTTATAATATTATAACCCCCTTTATGGGGGTTTTTTTATGTAAACTTATCATTTAAGTATCAGATTTATTTAGAGGTTACTTATTTAATTCTGTATGCTTTGTAATATATATAATAGTTATTTAAAATGAACCATTAAACCACTTCTATTTTAGTTCTAATATAACAACAGCTAGTAAAACAATAATAATTAAATTCATACTTCTTATTATTAAATTAATAAATTAAAATAGTAATAATGTTAAATTAATATAACTTACAATGAACATAGCTTGGCAAGATTTAGAACCTGAAACGTTAAATAATCTTATAGAATACTTCGTATTGCGTGAAGGTACTGACTACGGGTTGCAAGAAAAATCACTACAAGAAAAAGTTAATGATGTTAAACTTCAGTTAGTAAATGGCTCTGCGGTTATATTTTGGTCTCAATTACATGAAACAATTGATATTAAACTAATTAAATGATGATTAAAATGATTGTGTGTTAATATATGATTTATTGTGTAACTTTGTTATAGTGTCATCGTTGTAAATAAAATGGAGAGGTAGGAGTAATGATTGGTAAACAACAATCGGATACAACGTTAGAATGGTTTTTATCTCATTGCCATATTCATAAATATCCCGCTAAAAGTACCCTTATACATCAAGGCGAAAAAGCAGAAACTCTCTATTATATTTTAAAAGGTTCTGTTGCAGTTTTGATTAAAGACGACGAAGGTAATGAAATGATTTTGTCATATTTAAATCAAAATCAATTTTTGGGGGAATTAGGACTTTTTGAAGAAGGTACCGAGCGAAGTGCTTGGGTTAAAGCAAAAACAAGTTGTGAAGTAGCTGAAATTTCATACAAAAAGTTTAAACAACTAATTCAAGTCAACCCTGATATTTTAATGCGTCTTGCTAGCCAAATGGCAAGTCGATTACAAGTAACATCTGAAAAGGTGAGTAATTTAGCATTTTTAGATGTAGCTGGGCGCATTGCTCAAACACTTTTAAATCTTGCAAAACAACCTGATGCAATGACTCATCCTGATGGCATGCAAATTAAAATTACACGGCAAGAAATAGGACAAATAGTTGGTTGTTCACGAGAAACAGTTGGCAGAATTTTAAAAATGCTTGAAGATCAGCATTTGATTTCTGCACATGGTAAAACGATTGTCGTTTATGGTACACGTTAATTGGTCAAAATTATAAATTAATAAAATGATTGATACAATACGAGATATTGCATGACTCAAGAAAGAACTATTCCAAGTCATGTGGCTATAATTATGGATGGAAATGGACGCTGGGCACAGCAACGTAACCAATTACGTGCTATGGGACATCGAGCTGGTTTAAAAGCCGTGCGAAAAATTGTTGCTTATGCAGCAAGTTTGAGAGTAAAAGTCCTTACTCTATATGCGTTTAGTAGTGAAAACTGGAAGCGTCCTCCTAATGAAGTTTCAGCGCTGATTTCTCTTTTTATTTATGCATTAAATCGAGAAATCAAAAATTTACATAAAAATAATGTTCGTTTAAATATTATTGGTGATATCAGTCGTTTTAGTGAACATTTGCAAAATATGATTATTGAAGCACAAAATTTAACTAAAAATAATTCTGGTCTAGTGCTGAATATTGCTGCCAACTATGGTGGTCGATGGGATATTTTACAATCTGTTAAAAAAATGGCTATGCAAATAAAAAATAGAGAAATAACTTTAGAACAAGTGACAGAAGATCGTTTTGCTTCAACCATGTGTATGGGGGAGTTTCCCGAAGTAGATTTAGTTATTCGTACTGGTGGTGAATATAGAGTCAGTAACTTTTTGCTATGGCAAATTGCTTATTCTGAGCTTTACTTTACTGATACTTTATGGCCTGATTTTAACCCGAATTTATTTGATGAAGCAATTAATGCATTCAATGCCAGAGAGCGGCGTTTTGGAGGCATTCATAATAAGGAACAATCATGTTAATTCATCGTATACTTGCTGCAATTGTACTTATTCCGCTTGTTATAGCGGTTCTTTTTTTTGTTCCGTTGTCAGTGTTTTCTTTAGCTATTATTTTGGTTTGTGGGCTAGCTGCGTGGGAATGGGCTCAGTTTCTTCATATTTCTAACAAATATTTAAGGTTCATTTTTGCTATTTTAATCGTTATTTTGTTAAGCATACTTTATTTGATCCCCAATTCCTGTGAATTAAAAATAAGATTATTTACTATTATTTTATCTTTATCGATTATGTGGTGGTTAATTGCCTTATGCTTGGTGCTTACTTATCCTGATACAACTAAATATTGGTGTAATTCAATTATTATAAAATTGTTATTTGCTTTTTTTACACTAGTACCATTTTTTATTAGTATGATTGAATTACGATCCATTAACTATAATTCTAATTCTTATACCGGTGCAATTTGGTTGCTTTATGTCTTTGTGCTAGTATGGGCAACAGATACTGGAGCTTATTTTGTAGGCCGAACATTTGGTAAGAGAAAGTTAGCTGCAAAAGTATCACCAGGTAAGACTATAGAGGGCCTCATTGGTGGTGTTAGTGTGGCAATCATTATTAGTCTAATTATTTATTTATTTAATGTGTTTGATATAGCGTTTAGCGTATTTTTTATTAGCTCATTGTTAGCAATTTTAGTTTCAGTATTAGGTGACTTAACTGAAAGCATGTTTAAACGTGAAGCTGGTATTAAAGATAGCGGTCATTTAATTCCTGGGCATGGGGGGATTTTAGATCGTATTGATAGTTTAACTGCTGCTGTTCCTGTTTTTACTGCATTATCTTTTTGTTTACTATAAAAGGTGATTGATTTTGCTGTGGTCACTCTTATTATTTGTTATTACTATTAGTATATTAGTTACTATTCATGAGTTTGGACATTTTTGTATCGCTCGCTTATGTAAGGTTAAAGTCGAATGTTTTTCAATTGGTTTTGGTAAAAAACTGTGGTCACATAAATTTTCAAGTGGAACCGAATTGGTAATTGCTATGATTCCACTTGGCGGTTATGTTAAAATGCTTGACGGAAGAGTAACAACTTTATCAAGCAGTAACGAAAAATTTGCATTTGATAAAAAAAAGATTTGGCAGCGTGTTGCAATTATTTTTGCAGGTCCCTTGGCTAATTTTGCATTGGCGTTGATTATTTATTGGATTATTTTTTTGATAGGGGTAGTGAATTATCCAGTTAAAATAAAAAATGTAATACCTAACACTCCAGCTGCCTCGGTAGCAATTCCATTAGGATCTGAACTGATGAGCATTGATAATGTTAAAGTTGAAACATGGAATGATGTCAATTTAGCCTTAATTGCAGCAATGGGTAAATCAAATATAACTTTATCTTATGTTGATAGTACTGATAATAGTCAAAAAAAAGAAGTTAAAAAAAGTGTAGATATTAACAATTGGTATTTTGATATAGAAAAAGACTCAGCTATTATGGCGTTTGGTTTTATACCTAAAGAGTTGGAAATTTATCCAATTGTGAGTAAAATTGTTCCTGATTCAGCTGCTGAGCGAGCAGGTTTATGTATTGGCGATAAAATTATCAGTTATAATGGCCAATCGTATATAAATTGGAGTGACTTTTCCAATACAATTAAAAAGGCTCAAGCTATTAACTTAAAGGTTAATCGAGGGGATAAAGATATTTATCTTAAACTGGTACCAACCATTCAAGAGAATGGGGAAGGTGTTGCAGGCTTATATCCTACATCTGATGCAATGGTTGTTCAGTATGGTTTTTTAGATGGATTTAATAAAGGTATTGCGCAGACATTGTTAACTACAAAGTTAACAATTCGTTCGCTTTACCAATTAGTAACAGGTGTTATTGGTCTAAAACATTTATCAGGACCAATAACAATAGCAAAAAGCGCAGGGCAAACAGCAAGTTATGGTTTTACTCCTTACTTATATTTTCTAGCCTTTATTAGTATAAGTTTGGGGGTTATCAATCTTGTTCCATTACCTATGTTAGATGGTGGGCATCTTATCTTTTTATTTTTTGAAAAGATAAGAGGAAAAGCTTTATCAAATAAAGCGCAAGAACGTTTTTTTCTTATTGGCTTTATTTTATTAGCAGTAATAATGGGAATTGCACTATTCAATGATATTTTACGATTGTGATGGAATGAGGTTATAAACATTTACGATGAAAATAAATAAATTACTTATAGCATCTTTGCTGTTTAGTACTACAACAGCATTATATAGTTCCAATGCATTTTGTGTTGATGATTTTGTGGTAAAAGATATTAAATTCGAAGGTTTGCAACGTGTAACTGTTGGAGCTGCATTGCTTGAGATGCCAGTTCAGGTCGGTGACTATGTTAATGAATCTGACTTAGGTCGTATTGTCAAATCGCTTTATTCTAGTGGTAACTTTGATAATATTACCATTTCTCGTGATGGTGATCAGTTAATTATTCATGTTGAAGAACGTCCTACTATTGCTAGCATCACTTTTTCTGGTAATAAGTCAGTTAAAGATGACATGCTTAAGAAAAATCTAGATAGTTCTGGTATTCGTGAAGGTGAAGCATTAGATCGCACCATGCTTTCAGGTATAGAAAAGGGGTTAGAAGATTTCTATTATAGTGTTGGTAAATATAATGCTCAAATTAAAGCGGTTGTAACTCCTCTATCGCGTAACCGTGTTGATTTAAAATTAGTTGTGGCGGAAGGAAAATCAGCGTTAATTGATCAAATTAATATCGTTGGAGCTAAAGCTTTTTCATCAGAAGAACTTATTTCGCGTTTTACTTTACGTGATGACGTTCCTTGGTGGAATATGCTTGGCGATCGTAAATATCAAAAGCAAAAATTAGCTTCGGATTTAGATGAATTGCAGAGTTTTTACTTAAATCGAGGTTATGCTCGTTTTAATATAGAGTCCACACAGGTTAGTTTGACACCAGATAAAAAAGGTATTTACGTTACAATTAATATCCATGAAGGTGAACAGTATAAGTTATCTGAACTTGAATTTATGGGTAATTTTGCAAATCATAAAGATTCGGTTGCCAAGATTGCTAACGAAAAAGTAGCAATTGGCGAGCTTTATAATGGTAAAAAAATTACTGAAATTGAAGATAACGTTAAGCGTTTGCTAGCTAATTTTGGCTATGCATACCCTAGAGTATCAATTCAACCAGAAATGAACGATGATGCGCATACGGTTAAATTGATCGTTTTCGTTGATGTCGGTCAACGTTTCTATGTTCGTAATATTAAAATAGTAGGTAATACCGTAACAAGTGAAAGCGTAGTTCGTCGTGAACTTCGACAAATGGAGGGTGCTTGGTTAAGTAATGGATTAGTAGAACTAGGTAAACAACGTTTAAATCGACTTGGTTTTTTTGATACTGTTGAGGTAAATACAGAACAGGTTCCAGGTGTGGATGATCAAGTTGATATTATTTATAAAGTTGCTGAACGTAATACCGGTAGTATTAAATTTGGTGTTGGTGTTGGTTCTGATAGCGGTGTTAGTTTTAATGCAGGTATTTCTCAAGACAACTGGTTAGGCACTGGTAATAGTGTTTCATTTGATGTTAACACTACTGATACTGATAAAACAGCATCCATTTCTATTGTTGATCCTTATTTTACCGTTGATGGAGTAAGCTTAGGTGGTAGTGTTTATTATAATACCTATAAAAATGACGATAAAGATGACGAATCAGAATATTCAAGTAAAACATGGGGAGCATCAGCAAATTTAGGTTTTCCTATTAGTGAAAATAATTTTGTTCGATTTGGTTCAGAATTTGCTAACCATAGTTTATCTGATATGCAAGCTCAATATAGTATGTGGCGTTATTTTGATTCCATGGGCAAAAATATGAAAGATAAGCAATCATTTACTTACGATACAAATGATTTGTTGTTGAATGCTTACTGGACATATAATTCTCTAGATCGAGGATTTTTCCCAACTAACGGGCTAAAAATGACGGTGAGTGGTAAAATTACTGCGCCTGTATTTGATAATCGATTCTATAAACTGGTTTCAGATGCATCTTATTATTACCCAATTGATGATGATCATAATTGGATTTTCTTAAGTCGAGCACGATTTGGTTATGGTGGTGGTTTAGGTGGTAAAGAGTTACCATTTTATGAAAATTTCTATGCTGGAGGTGCTACAGTATTGCGGGGCTTTAAATCAAATACTGTTGGTCCTAAAGCAGTATATCTTAATAAAAATGGTACCTGTGATAGTTTGGATAATACATCTGGATGTACGAGATCAAAAGATGCAACAGGTGGTAACGCTATAGCTTTTGTTAGTACAGAGTTGATTGTTCCGACTCCTTTTGCTGGTGAAAAATATGCTGATAATCTAAGAACTTCTTTATTTTTTGATGCTGGTACTGTATGGGATACTGAGTGGAATTTAAAGGGACGAGATATTCCTGACTATAGCTCTCCATCGGATGTTAGAATGTCCGCTGGTCTCGCTGTTCAGTGGATGTCGCCATTAGGTCCTTTGGTCTTTTCATATGCTCATCCATTAAAGAAATATGATGGAGATTCATCTCAGCAGTTCCAGTTTAATATAGGTTCAACGTGGTAATTCCATGTTATAAATAAAAAAACACATAGGTGGTTAAAGTGAAAAAAATTATATCTATTCTTGCAGTTAGTATTACATTACTTGTTGCTGGTTTTGCAAATGCTGAAGTTAAAATTGGAGTGGTTGATGTTATGGCAGTATTGCAGCGTATGCCTCAACGTGAAACAGTTGGTAAAGCTCTAGATAGTGAATTTGAAGCAAGAGCTAAATCATTACAAGAAGAAGAAAAGAAAGCGGGTGAAGCTGCTGCACGCTTAAAGAAGGATGGTTTAACATTGTCTTCTTCTGAAAAATCTAAATTAAATAAAATGATTTCTGATTTTGAAAATAAAGCTAAAGCGTTTTCTGCAGACTATCGCAAACGTGAAGGTGAAGAAGCAGGCAAATTACTAACTAAAATCCAAGAAGCGGTTAAAGATATTGTCGAAACAGAAAAATACGACATTATTTTAAAGGCTGAAGCTACATTATCTGCTTCGAATGCAGTTGATATTTCAGATAAAGTATTGGAAAAGGTTAAAAAATAATGTTGGCTTGTCGTTTAGAGCAACTAGCTAAGCATCTTGATGCAAAATTACATGGTGACGGTGATTTAACTATCACCGGTATAGCATCAATGAAAAATGCTGTATCTGGACAGATTACTTTTTTGTCTGATAAAAAATTACAAAATCATTTATTAGAATGCAAAGCTTCTGCTGTAGTGATGACAGAAGATACTCTTAAAGATTGGCATGGTGCGGCGCTTATTGTAAAAGATCCATATCTTGCATACGCAAAATTGGCCAAACTTCTTGATACTACTCCAGAACCGGCCAAAGGCATTAGTACATCAGCAGTGATTGATTCTACTGTACTGTTAGGCTGTAATGTATCTATTGGTGCTAATGCAGTGATTGAAAGTGGTGTAGTATTAGGCGATAATTGTATTATTGGTGCTGGCTGTTTTGTTGGTAAAAATACAAAAATTGGTGCTAGTACAAAATTATGGGCTAATGTTTCTATTTACCATAATTGTATTATTGGTGAAAATTGCTTAATCCAATCTGGAACTGTAATTGGGGCAGATGGGTTCGGTTATGCTAATGATAAAGGTAAGTGGGTCAAAATTCCTCAGTTAGGTCGTGTTGTTATTGGAGATAATGTTGAAATTGGTGCATCAACAACAATCGATCGCGGTGCTCTTGATGATACTATTATTGGAAATGGCGTTATTATTGATAATCAATGTCAGATTGCTCATAACGATATTATTGGGGATCATACAGCTGTTGCTGGTGGTGTTATTATGGCTGGGAGTTTGACTATTGGTCGTCATTGTTTGATTGGTGGTGCTAGTGTTATTAATGGACATATGGAGATATGTGATAAAGTTACTGTAACCGGTATGGGAATGGTTATGCGTCCAATTACACAACCAGGTGTTTATTCATCAGGTATTCCATTACAAGAAAATAAGGTATGGAGAAAAACAGCTTCATTGGTTTTACATATTGATGAAATGAATAAGCGTTTGAAAGCGCTTGAGAAGAAACAATTAAATGTCTCGACGTAGACGATTGCGGTCGGTATAATGCATGCCTATTTTTTAATTTTCTAGCTCAGTTATCGTTTTTATATAATTATGGGCAGATGATATTCAATAATTTCGAGGTATAAAGATGCAAGTTTCGGTAGAAACAACACAAGGGTTAGGTCGACGTTTATCAATTACAATTAAAGCAGAAGATATCACAAAAGCGGTTGATAAAGAACTTATTAATACAGCCAAAAAAGTGCGTATTGATGGTTTTCGCAAAGGGAAAGTTCCTTTAAAAATTGTTGAGCAACGTTATGGAGCTTCTATTTTGCAAGATGCATTAAGTGATTTAATGCAACGAAATTTTGTTGAAGCAATTATTCAAGAAAAATTAAATCCGGCAGGCGTCCCAACTTATACTCCAAAAGAATATAAAAATGGTGAAGATTATACTTTCACTGTTGAATTTGAAGTCTATCCAGAAATCAAAGTTGAAAATTTAGATAAAATTGAAGTTGAAAAACCTGTTGCAGAAGTTGCAGATGCTGATGTTGAAACAATGATCGAGACTTTACGTAAACAACAAGGTACTTGGAAAATAGTTGATGAAGTAGCGAAAGAGCAGAATCGTGTAACGTTAGATTTTTTAGGTAAAGTTGATGGTGTTGAATTCGAAGGTGGTAAGGCGGATGATTTTGCATTAGTGTTAGGACAAGGTCGAATGATTCCTGGATTTGAAGATGCCATTATCGGTCATAAAACAGGTGATCAGTTTGATATCAATGTGACTTTCCCTGAAGACTATCATGCTGAAAATTTAAAAGGTAAACCAGCCATATTTGCGGCAACACTAAAAAAAGTTGAAGAACTTGAATTACCAGAACTTACTGAAAAAGTTATTAAACGCTTTGGTATTGTTGATGGTAGTATTGAAAGTCTACGAGCAGAAGTTCGTAAGAATATGACTAGAGAACTAAATACGACAATCCGTAATAAAATTAAAGTACAAGCTATTGATGGTTTAGTTAAAAATAATGAAATTGATATACCTAGCGCATTAGTTGACCGTGAAGTTGACGTATTACGCCAACAAGCAGTATCTCGTTTTGGCGGTAATGTAAAACAAAATATAGAGTTACCGAAAGAATTATTTGAAGCTGAGGCTAAAAAACGAGTTGCTACCGGTTTACTGTTTAGTGAGATAATTGAAAGTAATAAATTAACTGCAGATGAATCTCGTGTTCAGGCATTAATTGACGAAATTGCAACTGCATATGAAGATCCGAAAGAAGTTTTAGAATATTATCGTAAAGATAAAAAAGCAATGGATAATATTCGATCTGTAGCACTAGAGGATCAAGTTGTTGATCTATTATTAGCTAGCGCAAAAGTAACAGAAAAGAATTATTCATTTTCTGAATTAATGAATCAGCAAATAGCCTAATTCATTTGCTATTTAATTTAATTTTAAAAAATTGCTTTAAAGCCCAAATAAGGATTGTCTGTTTGGGCTATTTTATTTAATTAGGAGATAAAAATGCCTTTAGAATCATGTATGGGTGTTATTCCAATGGTTGTTGAGCAAAGCTCTCGCGGTGAACGAGCTTATGATATTTACTCACGATTATTAAAAGAACGAGTTATATTTTTGACTGGGCAGGTCGAAGATAATATGGCAAATCTTATTATTGCTCAAATGCTATTTCTAGAAGCTGAAAATCCTGATAAAGATATCTATTTATATATTAATTCACCTGGCGGTGTTGTGACAGCAGGTATGGCTATTTATGACACAATGCAATTTATAAAACCAGATGTTAGTACAATTTGTTTAGGGCAAGCGTGTTCAATGGGATCACTGCTTTTAACAGCGGGAACTAAAGGCAAACGTTATTGTTTACCTAATGCTCGAGTAATGATTCATCAGCCTTTAGGTGGTTTTCAAGGACAAGCGTCTGATATTCAAATACATGCACAAGAAATTTTACAGGTAAAACATCGATTAAATAATATTTTAGCAATACACACAGGTCAAGATATTAGTGTGATTGAAAAAGATACAGATCGTGATAATTTCATGTCTGCGGATAAAGCTGTTGAATATGGTTTAGTTGATGCCATATATAGCAAAAGATCTTAATATTAGGTAGGTAAAAAAGTGAATAAAGAAAATTCAGAAAAATTACTCTATTGTACTTTTTGTGGTAAAAGTGAGCATGAAGTTCGTAAACTTATTGCTGGGCCATCATCTATTTATATTTGTAATGAGTGTATAGGATTGTGTAATGATATCTTAAAAGAAGAAACGAAAAGTTTTCTTTCTCATGAAGAGTTTATCAATAAACCATTACCAACACCGCATGAAATTAGAGAACATCTCGATGAATATGTAATTGGTCAAGATCGTGCAAAAAAAGTTTTATCTGTTGCTGTTTATAATCATTATAAACGGTTACGCAATTACGCAAGTCACGGTGATGTTGAATTAGGGAAAAGTAATATTTTACTTATAGGTCCTACAGGTAGTGGTAAAACGTTATTAGCCGAAACTTTAGCTCGTTTTTTAGATGTTCCTTTTGCAATGGCCGATGCAACAACATTAACTGAGGCAGGTTATGTTGGTGAAGATGTAGAAAATATTATTCAAAAACTATTACAAAATTGTGATTATGATGTTGAAAAAGCACAACGGGGTATTATTTACGTTGATGAAATTGATAAAATTTCACGAAAATCTGATAATCCATCTATCACTAGAGATGTATCAGGCGAGGGAGTTCAACAGGCTTTATTGAAAATTGTAGAAGGAACTATTGCTTCGGTTCCACCGAAAGGGGGACGGAAACATCCTCAGCAAGAGTTTTTACAAGTTGATACTTCAAAAATTTTGTTTATTTGTGGTGGTGCATTTAGTGGACTAGATAAAGTTATTGAAAATCGCGTGTCAACTAACACTGGAATAGGTTTTGGTGCTGATGTAAAAAGTATTAAAAATAAAATGTCTGAATCCGAATTATTAGCACAAATTGAAGCTGAAGATTTAGTTAAGTTTGGATTAATTCCTGAGTTTATTGGAAGATTACCTGTTATTGGTACATTATCTGAGCTTGATAAAAATGCTTTAATTAATATTCTAACTCAACCTAAAAATGCTTTAACTAAACAGTTCCAAACTCTGATTGAGTTGGATGGTGTTGAACTTGAATTTACTAAAGAAGCACTGGATGCTATTGCTATAAAAGCTATGCAACGTAAAACAGGAGCTAGAGGATTACGTTCAATTGTGGAAAATCTATTATTAGATACAATGTATGATTTGCCATCAATGAAATCTATTAAGAAAGTTATTGTTGAAAAAGAAACAGTCGAACGTTCTCAAGAACCAAAATTAGTGTTTGGTGAGAATTCTGAATTATCTGCTTGAAATATAAACTTGCCACCATAAATATGGTGGCAAAAACTTTGACCTCAAATTAATACTGAAATAAAGTTCCTGTTAATACAGTCAAGATGCTCCAAAATTAATGTATATTTAAATCAAAGAAGATAGGATTGAATATCTAAAAACGATCCCAATATTTACTTAATGGGTTGTACTACTAGAGAAAATAAAATGAATATAAAACGAACTAAACACATGATTATGCCTATTTTACCATTACGTGATGTTATTATATTTCCACATATGGTAATTCCTCTCTTTGTTGGTCGAAGTAAATCAATAAGTTGTCTAGAAAGTGCAATGGATATGAATAAGCAAGTTTTTCTTTTAACTCAAAAAGATCCTTCTTTAGATGATCCTGATATAGATGATTTATATGAAGTCGGAACTGTGGCAAATGTTTTGCAGTTACTTCAATTGCCGGACGGAACAGTAAAAGTTCTTGTTGAAGGTGTTCAACGGGCAAAAATGATTGATGTTTCTGTGCAGGAGAAAAATGAAATTTTTATTGCAAAAGTTAAACCATTAAGCGAAGTTAAAAAAGCTGAAGATATAAGTGAGGCTATGATTCGTTTAACTTTATCTAACTTTGATGAATATGCAAAACTTAATAAAAAGGTAACTCAAGAGGTTGTTGATTCTATTCGTTTAGTAAAGGAACCCTCCCGTTTGGCAGACTCTATTGCTGCTACGCTCTTTTTAAGGGTTGAACAGAAACAAGAAATTTTAGTAGAAGCTAATCTTGTAAAACGTTTTGAATTGCTTATTTCGCTGATGGAATCAGAAATTGACTTATTACAAGTTGAAAAAAATATTAGACAAAGAGTTAAACAGCAAATGGAAAAAGCTCAAAAAGAGTATTACCTTAATGAGCAAATTAAAGCTATTCATAAAGAGTTAGGAGATACAGATAATAAACTCGATGAATATGAAGAGTTAAAGGAAAAAATTATTAAAGCGAAAATGCCTAAAGATGTTGCAGATAAAGCATTAGCTGAGCTAAATAAGCTAAAAATGATGCCAGCAATGTCAGCTGAAGCTACTGTTGTTCGAAGTTATATCGATTGGATGATTCAGGTTCCTTGGTATAAGCATAGTAAAGTTAAAAAAGATATTGAGAGTGCACAAAAAGTTTTAGATAAAGATCATTATGGACTTGACCGTGTAAAAGATAGAATTTTAGAGTATTTAGCTGTTCAAGGGCGTGTTAACAAAGTTAAAGGGCCTATTTTATGTTTAGTTGGGCCTCCTGGAGTAGGTAAAACTTCATTAGGTCAATCAATAGCTAAAGCAACAGGACGTCAGTATACTCGAATGGCTTTAGGTGGTGTACGCGATGAGGCTGAAATTCGTGGACATAGGCGTACTTACATTGGTTCAATGCCAGGAAAACTAATTCAGCGGATGGCAAAAGTAGGTGTTAAAAATCCATTATTTCTATTAGATGAAATTGATAAGATGTCATCTGATATGCGTGGAGATCCCGCATCAGCATTATTAGAAGTACTTGATCCAGAACAAAACAATGCTTTTAGTGATCATTATTTAGAAGTTGACTATGATTTATCAGATGTTATGTTTGTTGCAACGGCCAATTCTATGAATATTCCAGCACCACTGTTAGATAGAATGGAAGTTATTCGTCTTTCTGGTTACACAGAAGATGAAAAATTGAATATAGCTAAGCAACACTTGATTACTAAGCAAATAGAAAATAATGGTTTGAAACTAAAGGAAATTAGTATTGATGATTCAGCTATTATCGGTATTATTCGCTATTATACTCGTGAAGCTGGTGTTCGAGGTTTAGAAAGAGAAATTGCAAAAATTTGTCGTAAAGTTGTTAAAAATCTAGCATTAGATAGCAAATTGAAAAAAGTAACAGTAACACAAGATAACCTAAAAGATTTCCTGGGGATACAACGTTTTGATTATGGTAAAGCGGATAACGAAAACCGTATCGGACAGGTAATCGGTCTTGCGTGGACAGAAGTGGGGGGAGATTTGCTTACTATTGAATCTGTAAGTGTACTAGGAAAAGGGAAACTAACCTATACAGGTTCATTAGGTGATGTTATGCAAGAGTCGATTCAAACTGCATTGACAGTTGTTCGATCTCGCGCAGAAAAATTGGGTATTAATAGTGATTTTTACGAAAAACGTGATATTCATGTGCATGTACCAGATGGTGCAACTCCTAAAGATGGCCCAAGTGCAGGTATTGCAATGTGTACTTCATTGATATCAACATTAACGGGTAATCCTGTTCGTTCAGATGTCGCTATGACCGGTGAAATAACATTACGTGGCGAAGTTTTACCTATTGGCGGACTAAAAGAAAAATTATTAGCAGCACATCGAGGCGGAATTAAAACTGTATTAATTCCAATGGATAATGTTAAAGATTTAGAAGACATCCCTGATAATGTGAAGTCTGAAATCGATGTATATCCAGTAAAATGGATTGACGAAGTGCTGACCATTGCTTTACAAAATAATCCATTTGGTATTGAACCTATGGCTAAAAAAACAAAATTAAATCAACCTGCTAAAAAGTCTATTAAAAAATTAAAAAGTAGCGTTAGGAACACTGCAAACCTAAATTAATTGTTTTTTTATTGGAAAAAAGATCAACTTAATGTTGATCTTTTTTTTAGACTTAATATTCTGACAATAGCCAATTTGGTTAAATATGCTATACTTCCAAAATTAAACATTGGGTATACGGAGAATCGTAAGAAATGATGGAAGCGATCCGAACAGCAGCAAATAGTATTGTTGTTAAGATTATTTTTACAATAATTATTTTATGTTTTATTTTCACTGGCGTTGGATTTTTAGGTTTTGGTAATAGCAATAATAGTGCAAGTGATGAGCAACGATATATTGCTAAAGTTGATGGTGAAGGTATTAGTCGAGCTGGATTTGAAGCTCAAGCTAGAATGGTAACAGGTAAAGAAGGCGGTGATAGTTCTTTTATCAAGCAATTACGTCGTAACGTATTATCTTACCAAATAGATAGTTATTTAGCGTATAAATTTTCACAGCAGACTGGTGTAGCCATTAGTAGTGAACAAATTAAAAAATTTATTATAAAACAAAAAGAATTTTTCAAGAATGGTACTTTTGATGATCAAAAGTATTTAAGTCTTCTTACTGAAAATGGCTTTACTCAAGATAGTTATGCAGAAGCTATAAAAGCAGTATTATTGAAACAACAAGTTGTTGATGCGCTAATTAATAGCACTTTTGTTTTACCTATTGATTCAGAAATATCTTCACTAAAAAAACAAACAAGAAATATATATGCCACTTCAGTCAATACTTCTGTAAGCGATATTGATGAAGCAAGTATAACTATAGAAGATGAACAAAAATATTATAACGAACATTTAAAAGACTTTTTTAAAAATGAACGAGTAAAAGTTAAATATATCTTTACTTCTGAAGATATAATAAGAGAAACACTTGATCTTACTGATGATGAGCTTAGACATGAGTATAATAAAAATATTAAAAATTATTCATATCCAGCCAAGAAAGCTTATAGTGTAATTTTTGTCACTGATAAGGAAAAAGCCAATAATATTTATAAACAGCTTTCATCTGGAGCTGATTTTGAAGATATTGCTAAAACTGTTAGCCAGAATAATGATGTTTCTCCATATGGAAGAAATGGTTCATTGGGTTGGTTTGCTGATGATGATTCTTTACCTCAGGTTTTTAAGGATGCTAATTTGAAACGAGTTGGTAAATTTTCATCACCAATTACTGTTGATGGTGGGTATGCGATAGTTAGATTGGATAATATTCAACCTAAAAAAGTTATGGATTTTGAATTTGCGGCATATGAGATTAATTCAAAACTCTCTAAGAAAAAAATAAAAGAAGCTTTGGAAGCTGAAGAAAATAAAATTAGAACTGCACTGAGTACTTCTCCGGTTACTATTGAGGATCTTGCCAGTAAAGTTGGGCTTGAAGTGAAGGTTTCAGATTGGATGCCTTTCAATGATAAGTTTTCAATTGTTTACCATCCTGAAGTTAGAGATGTAGTTTTTGGTGAAGACATGATAGTTGATGGTAAAGCTACAAATAAAATTTCTGATTTAATCTATGCTGATAGAAATTATGGAAAGTATGATTTTGTTGTACAAACTATCGATTATCGCCCTGAAGGTATAGCTCCATTTGATGAAGTTAGAGATGAAGTTCATAAAAGAATCTTTAATGAAATGGCGCAAAACCAATTTAAATCAACTATTGATAATGCACTTACTCAATTAAATGAAACTGGACAGGCTAAAAATGTGCAGTTTTCAAAAAAATATAATCTAACTCGAGACTCAAAAGAATTAGATCAGAAGGTTGTTAATATGGTGTTTAATTTGTCCACTCCTGTAGCAGGAAAGCGCATTTATGGTGCAGAGTTTTTAGATGATAAAAGTGCTACTATTGTTGTGTTAACTAAAGTTGATACACCAAAAGAATATGAAGATATTTCTTCTGAGTTGTTACCTTTATTTGTTAATAATACCCATTATTATTTTACTGAAGATATTCGTTCTAAGGCAAAAATTGAAATTATGCCTGATTCTAATTTGTGATTTGTTTCTCAAAATAGTAGCAATAATTGAAAAAAAGAAAAGTCACTTGGGTGACTTTTCTCGTTTTTATAATTCATAAAATTTTTTTATTTGGTTAAGTGAGATAGTTATTACGCAAATTTACTTGCGTAACTATTTTTAGAGGTTAATTAAATGAAAATATTTTCACTATTACTTATTTTATTATCAAGCTCCATTTTTTCAAACATGAGTTTTGCTGATTCGACAGCTATAACATCCCCATCAGTTAAAAAGGAACAAAAGCAAATTGCTCAGGTAAATATTAATACTGCAACAGCAGAAGAATTATCAAAAGTATTGACAGGAATTGGGGCAAATAAAGCCCAAAAAATTATCGAATATCGGGAAAAATTTGGACCTTTTGTTTCTGTTGAGCAGTTAAAAGAAGTTTCAGGGATTGGTCAAGCAACACTAGATAAAAATGCCGGTAAAATAATTTTATAATTTATTATTTCCACCAATTAATATTGGTGGAAATATACTATCCTAATTATCAATAGGATCTACATCAATACTCCATTTCACTTTTGATGTTTCAGTCCATTTATTTATTTCCATTAATAGTTGATCTAATATTTTCTGTAATTGTGGTCTATTTGTATGTTGAAGCAGTAATTGCCAACGATAGTATCCTGCTTTTTTGGGATGATTTTCTGGCATTGGTCCAAGTTGCCATAGTGTATGGTCATAATGTAGTTTTAACCAATCATAAATATGTTGTAAAAAAGCTGGAGCATAATGATTATTGCGATCTGCTGCACGAATTAATGTTTGGTAACTAAATGGTGGTAGTTGGGTATGTTGTCTTTCTTGTAATGTTAGTTTGGCAAATTTTTGATAGCCTTCAGTTAGTAAAACATTAAGTAAAGGGTGATTTGGATGGTATGTTTGTAAAATAACTTGCCCTGTTTTAGTTTCACGGCCTGCTCTTCCTGATACCTGTGTATAAATTTGAGCAAATCGCTCAGTTGCTCGAAAGTCACTTGAAAATAAAGCACCATCAACATCGATAATTCCAACTAAAGTGACATCAGGAAAGTGGTGCCCTTTAGCTAAAATTTGGGTACCAACTAAAATGTGTGCACCACCTTGTTGGATACTTTGTAAATAGTTATCTAATGCACCTTTTTTACTCACTGTATCTCGATCAATGCGACTAATCTTGATATTAGGAAAAAGGATCCCAAGCTGTTGTTCAAGTTGTTCTGTTCCAAATCCAATTGGTATTAAATGGGTGGAACCACATTTTGGACATTGATTGGGAACTGTTCTTGGTGTATCACAATAATGGCATATAAGTTTGTTTTGTTTTTGATGTAATGTATAGGGTTTATCACAACGAGGGCATTCAGCAATCCAACCACAATCATGGCATATTAATAATGGTGAAAACCCTCTACGATTTAAAAATAACATGACCTGATTATTATTAGATAAATGCTTTTTTATTTTCTCAATCAACGGTTGAGATAAACCAGCAGTAAGTACTAACCCACGTAGATCTAAAATCGACTGTTTTGCAAGCGTTGCATTACCCGCTCTTTCAGTTAATTGTAATAAATGGTACTTGTGTTTTTGTGCATTATTGAGTGTCTCAATCGATGGGGTTGCAGAGCCTAAAACAATTGGAATATTATTAAATTTAGCTTGAATAATTGCTAAATCTCGAGCGTGATAGCGCCAACCTTCTTGTTGTTTATAGGAGCTATCGTGTTCCTCATCAATAATAATCATACCTAAGTCTTTAAATGGAGTAAAAAGTGATGAGCGAGTACCGACAACTATAGCATTTTCTCCATTTTTACTTCTTAGCCAAACTGCTAGTCTTTGTTTATCCGTTAATCCTGAATGTAAAATATCAATTGGCGCATTGAACCGTTGTTTAAAACGTTTAATAGTTTGTGGTGTTAATCCAATTTCTGGAACTAGTACTAATGCTTGTTTACCTGTAGCTAATATATTAGATAGTATATTTAGATATACTTCTGTTTTACCCGAGCCAGTCACTCCTTCTAATAAAAATACTTCAAATTGATGGTTTTTTTTGTTGATTGTTTCTATAGCATAGGCCTGTTCTTTATTTAGCTGAATTGAACTAGTATTTGTTGAAAAATTGGTTTGCCATTGAATATTATCTAATTGGCAGCTTACTTGTTCTATCAGATCTTTTTTCTGTAATTCTTTATAAATAGTGTTACTTACGTCATTTTCTGAAAGAGTACTATTTCTGAATGATGATAATAATAATTTTTGTTTCGGAGTCCGTGATAACGATTCTAGATCAATATTTTTTCCCAGTTTAGTTAATTGCCATTGTTTTATTTCTTCCTTGATTGCTTTTTTTCCTTGTCGTAATAAAACAGGTATAGAATGGAATAGAACTTCGCCAATAGGATAATGGTAATAACTAGCAGCCCAGTTTAATAACCGCCAAATAGAAGGTGTAAAAACTGGTTCAGTATCAATGACACCTGTAATCGTTTTTAAGCTTTTAATATCAAATTCGGTTTTTTCGTCAATATTAACAATAATTCCTATTGCGTCACGTTTACCGAAAGGAACTTTAACCCGCATTCCAACTTGAGCAGGTTTAGTTAATTGATAATCAAATATTTGGTAAAGTGGTACAGGTAAGGCTATATGAGCGATAAGCATTAAAAAATCACAGATATTATAATTTATATAAAACTATATTGTACGCAGTTTTTACATAACCCGCAAAAGTTATAAAAACAATCTAGTTTTTATTCATCTATATTTATTACATTAATAGCCTAAAAAGGATTAGTAGTAACTATTAATAAAATTTGCTATCTTGGTAAAAATTGATGATGAATAAAATGTTAAGGATTAAAGGATGAGTGAATCATTTTCGCACATTAATCAGCGAGGTGAAGCCTATATGGTTGATGTCTCAGAAAAACTAATAACAACACGAGAAGCAAGAGCTGAGTCATTAGTTTTAATGAATGCTGGAACACTGAAGATGATTATTGATGGTAAACATCATAAAGGCGATGTTTTTGCAACGGCAAGGATTGCTGGGATTCAAGCAGCTAAAAAGACTTGGGAGCTTATTCCGCTTTGTCATCCTCTTTTTTTAAGTAAAATTGAAATTAACATTGAAGTAGATAAAATAAAAAATTGTGTTCAAGTCCAATCATTTTGTCGCTTGAATGGACAAACTGGTGTTGAAATGGAGGCAATGGTTGCTGCATCTGTTGCAGCCTTGACTATTTATGATATGTGTAAAGCTGTTCAAAGAGATATAGTGATCTCACAAGTAAGATTGTTGACGAAAAGTGGTGGTAAGTCAGGTGACTTTATTGCCCAAAAGGTTTAATAGATAGAAGATGAATAAAATTATTTTTTTTGCTCAAATTAGAGAATTAGTTGGGGCTGAGTGTGTTATGTTAGATGCTAATCAACTTTCCGTTTCTTGCCTTATTGAACAGTTAAGTAAACGTGGTGATCAATGGTTATTAGCGTTCAAAGAAAGTTCAGTTCTATGTGCTATAAATCAAACATTGGTTGATTTTAATTATATTGTGCAAGAAGGTGATGAGATTGCATTCTTTCCTCCTGTAACTGGTGGATAACATTATGGATTTTATTAAAGTTAGTGAGCAGTCGATTGATATTAATAAGCTAAATGATTGGCTTTCACAATTGCCACAAGATGGTGCCGTTGTTACTTTTGTGGGGAAAGTTCGTAGTATTGAAAATCAAACAATAAACCTGTTTTTAGAACATTATGCAGGAATGACTGAAAAAGTTTTAGCCAAGATTGCCGATCAAGCTAGAGAAAGATGGCAATTAAGTCGAATTGCAATAATTCATCGAATAGGCGAAATTAATACAAATGAACAGATTGTCTTTGTAGGAGTAAGCAGTGCACATCGTTCAGATGCGTTTGCAGCAGCAGAGTTCATAATGGATATATTAAAGAGCGAGGCACCTTTTTGGAAGAAAGAACAAACGATACAAGGAGAAAGGTGGGTTGAAGCAAAAAAAACAGATAAAGAAGCATTGAAAAAATGGTATTAGTATTTATTTAAGATATAATGATATAAAGTTATATCATTCTTTTTAATGAGAGGTAATTAATGAAAAATTATTCACCTAATGGTTCAGTCATTGAACAATCAGGTAGTCGTATTCAAACATATATGAGTCATGTTTATGGGTGGATGACTGTTGGTTTACTATTAACCGCTTTAGTTGCATGGTATGCATCTACTAATGTAAAACTTTTGCAATTATTATACCAAGGTATGTGGGTATTATTGATTGCTGAACTAGGATTAGTTTTTGTTATTTCAGGATTCATCAATCGTTTATCTGGAGCTGCTGCAACAACATTGTTTATGCTGTATTCAGTTTTAAATGGTTGTACGTTTTCAATCTACTTTATTGTTTATACATCTTCTTCTATTGCAAGTGTATTTTTTATCACAGCAGGGATGTTTGCTGCGATGGCATTTTACGGATATACAACAAAACGTGATTTATCAGGGTTTGGCCGTTTCTTGTTTATGGGATTAATTGGTATAGTAATAGCCTCTTTAGTTAATATCTTTATGAAAAGCGAACCGTTAATGTGGGGGATAACTTATATTGGTGTGTTCATTTTTGCTGGATTAACTGCCTATGATACACAGAAACTAAAAGATTTTGGAGAACAATTATCATACGATGATCCTAATATGTTTAGACGCTTTGTTATTTTAGGTGCATTAACACTTTATCTTGATTTTATTAACTTATTTATTATGCTTTTAAGAATTTTTGCAGATCGTCGTTAATTTCATTTTAATCAGATAAAAGGGCTCTAAATTGAGTCCTTTTTTTTAATTTATTAGAATTGTATTTTTTAAGTACTAGTTTGTTAAAAAATTTTAGCGGAACAGATGTTTTAATATAAAATACAGTATAATTCTTATTATAACGAATCAATAATCTACTGAAAACTATGAAAAAATTATACTATTTTGTCTTAATTAATCTATTTATTTCATCAATACTAGCAATTCGATTCTTTGTTGTTCCAGGGGTATCGTTTAATTGGCCCAGTGTTGTCTTTTCTGTTTTTGCTGTATTGGGACATTTTTTCTCGGCTTATCTATTACTTTTGATTATTTGTATACCTTTTCTTTGGTTCAAACAGTCTATTCGTAATATTATTCTCGCTATAATATTTAGCTTTATTCAAATTGGGTTATATGTCGATACGATTGTATTTCAACAGTACCGGTTTCATGTAAACCAGTCTGTTTTATCGATGGTCCTATCTGGTCAGGTTGTCGATTTTTCGATAATTACCTATTTTTTAATGTTCATGCTTATTGTTATTGTATTTTGTGTGGAGTATTTTATTCTCTATTACCTTAACAATAAATTAACTGCATTGCATAAAAAGTCAAGAATTGTTTTATTTTCTACAATATTTCTTTTTGGATCATTTTTAATTAGCCATGTTGTGCATATGATTGCTTTTTATTACGCTTATTCGCCAATTATGGTTGTAAAAGAATATATACCTCTTTACCGACCATTTACGTCAAAAAAAATCATGGGTTTTTTTGATGAAAAAGGGCAACGAAAAGTTGTGTATAACAAGGATAATAGCAATGCTAATGTAGATTACCCCAAAAAACAGCTAGAGATCAATCCAGAAAATAAAAAAACTAAGAATATTATGTTTATTGTTTTGGATTCTTGGAGATATGATACGTTTAGTGAAGAAATTTCACCGAATACATTTCGTTTTGTGAAACAAAATAATGGTGTGATTTTTGATAATCATTATTCAACAGGTAATGCAACACGAACAGGTATTTTTGGGTTATTTTATGGTATTCCTGGCACATATTGGGATTCATTTTTACGAAATAGTATTCCTTCACTATTTATCACAACATTACAGCAAGAAAACTATAATATTGGCATTTTTACCTCAGCAAAAGTTACTGCTCCAGAATTTGATAGGACTGCGTTTGTTACTATCAAAAATTTAAGAATTAGTAGTAAAAACGGCTCTGCATCTAGTAGAGATAAACAAATTACTGATGATTGGCTTGAATGGTATAAGTTACGCGATGCTTCTAGACCGACATTTTCTTTTTTATTTTATGATGCTCCTCATGCTTATGACTTTCCTGATGATTTTTCAGTGAAATTTAAACCTATTGGTGATCTTAATTATATGACTTTAAATAATGATACCGATCCGTTACCAATCTTTAATCGTTACAAGCAAAGTGTTTATTATGATGATTATCTATTGCAAAATATTTACGATGAACTTGTAAAAACAGGAACATTAGATGATACATTGATAATTATTACCGGTGATCATTCACAAGAAATGAATGACAATAAACTCGGTTTTTGGGGGCATAATGGTAATTATACTGATGCACAAACAAAGGTACCTTTTATTATTATTGGCGGAAAAGAGTTAGAGAATCTTAAAAATAATCGTACTAAAATGACTAGTCATGAAGATGTTGTTCCTACCTTAATGAAACATTATTTGTATGTAAAAAATGATATAAGCGATTATTCAACAGGTTATGATTTATTTGAACCAATAACTAATCGTAACTGGCTTTTAATGTCTAATTATAGCTCTTATGCAGTGAAAACAAATGATAATATTTATCTTGTGAATAGATTAGGAATTAGTCATTATATGGATTTGCATAATCGTGAAATTAATGAAACTCCGAATTATCAATATATTCAAGAAGCGTTAGAGCATATGCGCTATTTTTTCCAATCAGGAAAAAATAGTTTAAAAGATAGAAACAATTAGTTATAAATTTAAGAAAAAAATCATTATCTACCACCAGGAATGGTAGATAATGATTGTTTATTAATGGACATCTGCACAATTTAGGCAGTAAATATAGCGATTTTGTGGATCGTGAAACTGATGCCATAAAGAAACATGTTGTTGAAGCTGTTTTGCTTCTGGAAGCTGTTCAAAAAATATTTCTGCTGTTGATTTAGGTAACGCTGCTAACATATCTAAATAAAATGCATTAAACCAATTTCCTTGTGGTTTTTGCCAGTCAATTTCATAGTCAGTTAAATTAGCTAATGTTGCCGCAGTTTCGATAGCGTCATCAAAATCCCCTAGTTTGTCAACAAGTCCAATTTTACTTGCTTCAGAACCTAGCCAGACTTGACCTTGTCCAATTTTATCAACTTGCTCTGTTGTCATATTTCTTGCTTCTGCTACTAACGAAATAAAAGTTTGATAACCGTTATCAATATTCATTTGAATTAGTTGACTCATTTCGTCAGGTAGATTTTTTGTCGAGGTATTACCAGCTAACGGTGAGGTTGTTACCCCATCACTATAAACTCCTATATGAGATAAAGAGTTTTCAAATGTTGGAATAATACCGAAGATACCGATAGAGCCAGTAATCGTATCTGGGCTTGCAACTATATAGTCTGATGCGGTTGATATCCAGTATCCACCCGACGCAGCCATCCCTCCCATAGAAATTACAACGGGAATTTGATAACTGCGTAATGCTTCTAGTTCACTACGAATTGCTTCAGAGGCATCAACGCTTCCTCCTGGACTATTTACTCGTAAAACAACTGCTTGAATGTTGTGTTTGTTTAAGTTTTTACGAATATTTCTTAATTGTTCAACAATGTCTTGGCTACCAGCAATGTTACTATTATTTTCACCATTAGTAATGGTACCATTGACGAAAACAACTGCGATAAGCGGTTTTTGACCGTTGTCTTTACCAACAGTTTTTTTATTTTTTGATTTAAGTTGATAATCATAGATACTGACTTCATGTTTATTATTAAATTCTAATTCATATTGGTAATTAGATGCAATAGCGTCGACTAGTCCATTCGAAATAGCGTATTGAGCCATGTTACCATTAGCTGCTTTTAAATTTTCTAACATAATATTTGGTGCTGGAACTAATTGTGTAGCATCCTTTTTTCTTTGTGTAGAAATATCATTAAGATAATCATTCCACATAAGTGTTAACCAGCGTGTCGTATTACTTTTAGCTGCTTCAGACATGTCATTGCGAATAAAAGGTTCAATAGCTGATTTATAAGTTCCTACCCTGAAAACATGCGTATTAATTTTTAAATTATCTAGTAAGGATTTATAGTATAGGTTATTAGCAGCTAGCCCATATACACCAACAGAACCAAGTGGGGTTAAATATATTTTATTAGCATAACTGGCTAGATAATATTGGCTTTGATTAAAATTTGAACCGAAAGCATAAATGGGTTTATTTGCTTCGCTAAATTTTTTCAAATATTTGCCGATATATTGTAGTGAACTCATATCTGCGCCAGTAAAATTATCTAATTTTAGAACGATGCTTGTAATATTCGGATCTGTTGTTGCTTGGGCTATTTTTTGCGTTAATTCAAATAAATTGTTTTCGCGAGAGGTATTTACTTTCTTGCCATAAATCTTATTTTGTAAGGCATAGATTTCATCACTGTAAAGTGTATTATCAACAATAGTCCCTTCAATATCTAAAACTAATGCTCCATATTGTGGAATAATTTCTTGTTTTTGTGCTTCTTTGATTAAAGATACGCAGCTGAAGATTAAGATGATAGTAATGAGAAAAATTAAGTTAAGAAATATTTCTCTAATAAAATTAATAACTTTCCATATTGATTTAATAACAGATAGAATAGACATAATAAATGACCTTTTCATAGTGGTATTCTAGTTTTTTATTTCGATAAGTTTCTTTTTAAAATATTTTTTATCTTCAAATCGTAAGCATGTTAGTTTTCCTCCCCAGCAACATCCTGTATCAAGTGCATAAATGTTTTTGGGGGTACCTTTTCCATTTAGTGCGGCCCAATGTCCAAAAGCGATACTATATTCGCTTGGGATTTTGCTCGGTAACAGAAACCAAGGTTTCAGTTTTGATGGTGCATGCTCAGGTGATTTTTTATAATAGAAATCTAACCGACCGTCCTCATAGCAAAAACGCATACGAGTTAATGCATTAGCAATATAACGTAGTCTATCTAACCCTTGTAATTCTGGTTGCCATTCATCTGGAAAATTACCATACATTTTATCAAGGAATAGGACATAAGAGTCACTAGATAAAATAACGTTTAAATCATGAGAACATTTTTTCAATGTTTTAAGATCCCATTGCGGTGAAATACCCGCATGAGTCATAATTAGCTTTAATGATTCGTCGATTTGAATCAAAGGTTGCTTACGTAACCAATTTATTAATTCATCAAAATCTGGTGCATGAATGATGTCTTCAAGATTATCTTTTTTTTTCGCAGGTGTTACATTGGCGTAAATAGATAATAAATGTAGGTCATGATTACCCAATACCAATCGAATTTGGTCGTTATTATGTTTGACAAATCTTAGAACTTCTAGTGATTTTGGTCCTCTAGCAACGAGATCCCCTGTTAGCCATAAAGTGTCCGATGACGAAAATTTAGCCTTTTCAAGCAATCGCATAAATTCATCATAACATCCATGAATATCACCAATGAGAAAATTTGCCATAGTTTTATTTCCATGCGTTTGCTAGTTGACAGTATTGTTGTACTGATAGGTTTTCTGCACGTAAATTTGGATCTATATTTAATTCGGTTAATTGTTCTATAGTAAACATATTACTTAGACTATTGCGAATAGTTTTTCGTCTTTGATTAAATGCTTCTGTAGTTAATCGAGAAAGAATTTTTATATCCTTAACTAGATAAGGTTTCTCTTTATATGGTATTAATTTAACTACCGCAGAATCTACCTTTGGTGCAGGCTTAAAAGACGTAGGAGGAACTTCCAATACAGGAATAATTTGACAATAATATTGTGCCATAACACTAAGTCTGCCATAGTTTTTGCTATTAGGAGCCGCTACTAGCCGCGTAACTACTTCCTTTTGTAGCATAAAATGCATATCTGAAATAATATTTGCATGCTCAAATAAATGGAACATCAAAGGTGTTGAGATATTATAGGGTAAGTTACCAAATACTCTCAGTGGCTTTCTTAATTGAACTGCCAATTGATTAAAGTCAAAAGTTAGAGCATCTTGTTTTAAAACAGTTAGTTTATTACGTAAAATTGGATTTTCAATTAATCTACCCGCTAGATCTCTATCGATTTCTATAACTGTCAAATGATCAACATATTTACTTATAGGTACTGTTAATGCTGCAAGCCCTGGACCAATTTCAACTAGAGCTTGGTCCTTTTTAGGCTGTATTGCTGCAACAATACTTTCGATAATGTAATCATCATGTAAAAAGTTTTGTCCAAATCTTTTACGAGCAAAGTGTCCTTGATGTACACGATTATTCATGTTTATCTTCACCCGTAATTTTGATATATGCGTCACCTTTTATTTCTTGAATCCATGCTTGGGCTTCTTCAGAAAACTTACGATTAAAAATAAGTCGATAAGCTTGATCCTTTTTCATTGCATTTGTTCCATCTGTTTGTCTTGTATCGATTAATTGAATTAAATGCCAACCATAAGATGATTTTACAGGTTGACTAATTTGACCTTTTTTTAGCTGAGCTAAGCCATTTCTAAATCCATTATCATAAATCTCAGGTCGATTCCAACCCAAATTACCGCCTTTTTCGGCTGTTCCTCTATCTTCAGAATTTACTTTAGCCGCAGCTTCAAAAGTTGTTACACCACTAGTAATTGATTTACGAATATCGTTTAGTTTTTGTTGTGCAATTTTGTCTGTAACTAGGACGTTTGTTTTAACCAAAATATGGCGTGCATTAACTTCTTGAATTGTGACGGTTTTTGGCGCTTCTGAACGAGTATCATCAACTTTTATAATGTGTAAACCAACGCCAGAACGGATTGGGCCAATAATACTACCTTTTGGGGCGCGAATTAAACGCTCTTCGAAGAGTGTAGGTAATTCATTAAGTTTATGCCAGCCCATACTACCACCTTTTAAAGCAAGATCATCGTTTGAATATGAAGTGGCTAATTTAGCAAAATTTTCACCTTTTTGAGCTCGATTGATAATATCTTGAGCTTTATTTAGAGCGCTATCAATTTGTTGTTTAGATGCTTTCTCCGGAATGGAAATCAAAATATGACTAATTTTAACATCAATATTGTTAGTTGGTTGGCGAGCAATATTTTTTGCTAAATTTTCTACTTCTTTTTCTGAAACTTTGATTCTCGGTTTTACTTCGTGCATTCGAGTTTCTTCAATTAACATGTCATTGTGGATTCTTTCGCGATAGGAGCTATAACTGATTCCCATTGTCGACAGTTTGCTTCGAAGTTGATCGATGGTCATACCATTTTCTGCTGCAATTCTATCAATGGCATTGGTTACTTCATCATCACTAACCGTAATTTTAGCTTTAGCTGCTTTCTGTAAAATTAGATTTTCAATAATTAAACGATCAATAATTTGTTTTCTAAGCACTTTATCATCAGGTAGGTTTTTAGAATCGGTGCTTGCTTTAATTGTTTTTAGCATATCATTAACATCACTCTCTAAAATGACATTATTATTAACAATTGCTGCAACTTTTTCGACAATCTTGGGTGCTGCATTAGCAGATAATGGAGTCATAATTCCCAAACTGAAACTTAGACTTAACGCGATAAATAGTTTTAATAATTTCATATTGATTCAACTCATTTTATTGTTGCAGCATTGATAGTCTGCAATAAATTTATCGATAATTTATATTTAAAGAAATATTTTACTCAAATGCTGTTGTGTATGGTAATTTACCAAAATTCAGCATTTTAGCTTTAGTATCTCGATTATTACCTAACCCTTTTAGTTCAAAATTAACAGACAGTTTATTTTCATATTTACTTTTTCGAGAAATATTGTCCCAATCGGTTAGCTTTCTACCATATTGAACCGTCATTCCCCAACAACAATCACTATAGTGTAAACCAACAAAGCTATCTGTGGTTTGCTCTAATTTAACGTCATAATAATATGAGCCAACAGCACTAACGGTTTGCGATAATGGCCAAGTAGTCATTATTCCTGCTTGTGAAATATCTTGCTTATAGCCTCTATAAGAAGGATTTTTATCAACAGTGCCAATATAGTTACGGTTTGCATAGCGATAAGATAATTGCATTAATTTATCGCCTGATGGGCGATATTCAAATATTGTGTTAGCTAACGAAATTGTATCAATTCTGGTATCATATTGGACGCCACTTCGGAAGATTATATCATCACTTATACGCCAAAAATTATCAGATGCCCAAGTGATGCTACCTGTATCAGAGTTTTCGTCTAAATCGTTATTATGTTCACTCGTTTTTGATTTAGTAAAATAAGTAATTTGCCCGATTGATAAGTTAAATTTTTCAATCTTATTTTCATTATAGAATCGAGTGGTTAACCCTGTGGATATTTTATTGGTTGAGGCAATCCTATCTAAACCACTATAGGGCTGATCTCTAAATAGACCAATATAATCGGATTGTAATATAGTGGAGTCATAGTTGCTAATATTAGACTGGTTTCGATATGGAATATATATGTATTTTATTCGAGGTTCTAAGGTTTGTGTATAACCATCGATAAAAGGTATGTCACGCTCAAAGATGACTTTACCATCAATACTAAATTTGGGTAAAAAACGATTTACGCTTTTGTTTAAATATTTATATTGTTCAATTTCTTTCTTAATATTATCTTGATTGTAATGGGTTGCCATAAACCCTACTTCTGAAGTTAACGATGACCAAGAATTGGTTAAGGTATAATTTAGCGTTGGTTCAATATGAGTCCGCCATGCCTTAGGTTTATTTTCTCCAGAAGTCAAAAAGCGAGATATTTGAGAAAATGTTCTAAATTTGAATGGTCCCAAATCATTATTGTAATAACTCACATCCAGTTGTGGTTCAGTTTGATAAAGAGAGTTTTTTAGCCCCGAATGAAATGGTTGAAAATGTCTATAGCCTAAAGTAACATCCCAACTTTCGTCATTATAAGCCATTTTATAAAACTGTGTTAAATATCCTGCAGTTTGGGATGCGTATTTAGAATTTAGGTTTGTTAGATACTGATTGTCACTAACTCGAGTTGTATCAGCATAGAAACGCCAATTATAATTAATTAATTCTTCATTTTTCCAATGGAATAACCAACGGTGGCTATTGTTATCATAATTGTTACCATTGGTATGATTATTTCTATCCTCACTATATTTACTATCGTGTTGTAGCCAGTCAAATGCAAGTGTTCCTAAGCCTAATTCATTTAAATAGCGAAATTCTGTTTGTAATTGAACTCCACGTTTTTGCAAGACTCTAGGCGTAAATGTTGCATCGTAATTGGGGGCAATGTTCCAATAAACTGGTATTGAAAAATCAATACCATCAATACTATCATAGCTAAAATTAGGCATTAATAGTCCTGAACGACGTTTATCTCCAGTTGGTAATTGTAAATAAGGTGAATATAGAACAGGGACTTTGCCAATACTAAATATGGCATTCCATACTTCTAATAATTGTTCTTCATTATCATGAATGACAGTTGTTCCCTTGATGTTCCAAGTACTATCATTGACAGGGCAAGATGTATAGTTGCCATTTTTTAAAATAATATATCGATTTTTTTCGAATTTCATTTGATCGGCATTACCGCGACCAAGTCTATTGACAAGTTGATATTGACTTGGGCTCATATTGGCATCATTATTATTTAGATTCATTGATGCAACATCGCCTTTCATTTGTATTAAATTATCTTGATAAGTAATATCGCCTTCTAACTTTACTATTCTATTATTGTTATCTTGGGTATCGATTGTTACTTTATCTGCTTGAACTGTACGGTTACCTTGTTCTATTAATACTTCGCCGTTGTATATGGCAATACTGGGATAGAATGCTTTTAATTGGTTAGCTTCAACATTTACAGGTAAGGTGTTTATATCTCCATTGACTAAAGGGCGATCAAACCTAGGAACGTCTATAAGACATTGAGGATTATTGCTAATAGAATTTTTAGGTAAACCTATTGCATAACTAGAGTTGTTATATAAGGAAATAGTAATAACTATTGCAATAAGAGAAGGCGCTAATTTTTTCATCAATGATCTAAACGTTATTATGATTATTTTAATTGCTGCATTATAGCTGTTATTTATAAAAGTGCGAATTAAAAATTAACGTCTGCTCTTGCGTTTATTCATTTTACTTAACTGCTTTACCATCACTATTCTTTTTTCAATCGAAGTAAATTGAAACTCGTCCCACCATTTTGCTAATTCTAATAGTTCGCCTTTTTCAATTGAAGCTCGTATTTCTAAAAGATCATAAGCAGCTCTAAATTTAGGGTGCTCCAAAATAGCAAATGCACGTTTACCATCTCGTTTCTTCATACGCAACTGTAAACGCCAAATGTCACCCATTACAGTAGTTAATCGTCTAGGTATAGCAATAATTTTACATTGTTCGCTTAGCACTTCGTTAATTGCCATTGAAAATGAATCATAAAACGGCAGCCCACTTTCGGCACTCATTGCTTGAGCTTGTTCAATAATAGGGTACCAAAAAAAAGTTGCAAATAAAAATGCAGGATTGACTCGTTTGTTATTAGCAATACGATAATCAGTATTTTTTAAGGCTTGTTCGATGATTTGTTCTAAACGACTGTTAGTGTTATTGGTAAATAAACGCGTAATAATGGGAAATAGTTGTTCAAACAGATGATATTCTCTTAATAACTTATAAGTTTTGTAGCCATTTCCTGTTTGTAACAGTTTAAGGGTTTCATCAAAAAGCCGAGCTGATGGAATATTTTTTAATAATGATGCCAAGTATTTGATTGGCTCAGCTGTGGTTGGCTCAATTTGCATATTAAGTTTTGCTGCAAAACGGACTGTTCTTAGCATCCTAACAGGATCTTCTTGATAACGTGTTTGTGGATCGCCAATTAATCGAATAATGCCTTTTTGTAAATCTTTTAACCCTCCGCAATAATCACGCAATGTAAAGTCTTTTACATTGTAATAAAGTGCATTCATAGTAAAATCTCGACGAATTGCATCTTGCTCAATGGTTCCGTAAACATTATCACGGATTAACATTCCTGATTGAGAACGTTTAGCAACATTGTTTTGCCCATCTTGGTTGTTATGATCACCTCGAAAGGTAGCTACTTCAATAATTTCTTTACCGAACATAATATGGGCAAGACGGAATCGTCTTCCTACCAAGCGACAATTACGGAATATTTTTTGAATTTGTTCTGGTGTCGCATTAGTTGTGATATCAAAGTCCTTCGGTATTTTACCTAACATGAGATCTCTGATACATCCCCCAACTAAATAAGCTTCGTATCCTTGCTTGTTTAATCGATGGAGGACCTTTAATGCATTCGCACTAATATCGTTACGGGATATATTATGTTCATTACGTGAAATGGACACATAGCCAATTTTTTGTTGTTTTTTGTTTTTTTCATGGCGAAAAATTTTTTGATAAAAACGTGATACTTGTTTAAAAATAGTGCACCTCAAAAAGTGTTTTTGGCTTAATTCTAGTGTAGCGTGCGATTATATCGTAATTGCCAATAATTTTCCATGTTTCTTGAAAACGGCGTTTATTGATTTAATAAAATTATAAATTTATTAAATGGATCAAATATTATATTTGATTTTTTTAATATAATTATCAACAATAGTCATATTAGCAGTATTTAATTAAAAGCGAAAAATTTTGTTTTGCTCTAGTTAAAGTATTTTAATTAACTGATTAAAATTAAATAAACTCATACTCAAAACTTTTATTTATTTGTTTTTGTTTCACAGAATGTACTTTATAACGTATTATAATTTAAGAAATTTTTTGTATTTCTTAAATACTATTTGTTATATTACACTGAAAGTTATATGAGTATATACTATTAACTAATAACCTATTGGGGATGTTATGAATATTCGTGATTTGGAATATTTTGTTTCGTTAGCTGAATTTCGTCATTTTCGCAAAGCTGCAGATGCGTGCAATGTGAGTCAGCCAACTCTTAGTGGTCAAATTAGAAAGTTAGAAGATGAATTAGGCGTAATGTTATTAGAACGTACTAGCCGCAAAGTATTATTTACTCAAACGGGTATGATGTTAGTTGAACAAGCGAAAGAAATTTTACGGAATATTCAAATTCTAAAAGAGATGGCAAGTCGCCAAGGTGAAGAAATGTCTGGGCCAATGCATATCGGCTTAATTCCTACTATAGCACCTTACCTTTTGCCTCATGTTATTAGTGTTTTACATGAGTCGTTCCCTCAATTAGAACTTTATTTACATGAAGCTCAAACTGCTAGCATTGTTGCTCAGCTTGAAAGTGGTAAACTTGACTGTGCTATTGTTGCACAAGTTAAAGAAACAACACAATTTATTGAACTGCCATTATTTGAAGAACCTATGTTTTTAGCTGTTCCTGCTGGTAACGAATTAGCTAGTAAAAAAACTATTAAATTATCTAATTTAAAAGGGCAAAAATTCTTAATGTTAGAAGATGGACACTGTTTACGTGATCATGCTATGGGATATTGTTTCCAAGTTGGTATTGATGAAGATAAGCAGTTCAAAGCAACTAGCCTTGAAACGCTTCGAAGTATGATTGCTGCAGGTCGAGGTATTACTTTATTTCCAGAACTTGCTGCTCCTAATGAGAGGATTCGTGATAATATTTGTTATATTCCATGTTCAGATCCGGTACCTTCGCGTAGTATTACTTTGATTTATCGTCCTGGATCGCCACTACGTTCTCGTTATGAAACAATAGCTAAAACTATTCGAGAGCATATGCCGAAAGTACTTGCTGAAAAAGAGCGATTGTTAAAAGTAGCAAATTAATGTTAGGTTACATCTAAACGATTAGGATTGAGCTATTAAATGAAAAATATCAAGACAGGCATAGGTATTCGCGCTCAACAAAAAGAAAGAACTCGCCGTACGTTAATTGAGGCGGCATTTAATCAACTTAATGCAGAGCAAGGTTTTAATAGTTTAAGTTTACGAGAAGTTGCCCGTGAGGCTGGTATTGCGGCAACTTCGTTTTATCGCCATTTTCGTGATATGGATGAATTAGGTTTGGCCATGGTTGACGAAAGTGGTTTAACTCTTCGTCAATTGTTGCGCCAAGCACGTAAGCGTATTGAAAAAGGCGGTAGTGTACTAAGAACATCTGTTACTACGTTTATCGAGTTTATCGATAAAAATCCTAAAGTATTTTTGTTACTTCTTCGTGAAAAAGCCGGTACATCATCGGCTTTTCGCTCTGCTATAGCTAGAGAGATTCAACACTTTATTGTAGAGCTTGTTGATTATCTTGATAATGCTAACCAGATGCCTCACCATTACAATGAAGCTCAAGCAGAAGCAATGGTAACTATTGCTTTTAATGCAGGAGCTGAAGCAATTGATTTTGACACAGTACAAAGACAAAAATTAATTGAAGATCTTATTTTTCAATTACGGATGGTATCTCGTGGAGCTTATTATCTATACCATAAGGAACAAATCAAAAAAGATAGTCATTAATCATTATAATTTCCAAATCTAATCTTGAAATTCTAATTTGGTCGTAATATTAAAGTTTCATACTATTTAGCAATTAATTATTTCCAATAAAAATATCTAATAATTACTGATTTTTTCTATTTATTATTTACACTATAGCCGTAAAAAAGAGAAACATTGTTAAATAGGAATTAATTTAATGACTAAACTATACTTTTTGCTTTATTCGCTTATTTTGTCTTTTCCCTTTTTCAACTATGCTTATTCAAATGTAGGCTTTAAGGAAATCTATTATAGCAAAGAAGACAGTAGACCTTTAAATATTGCAATATGGTATCCGACAAATAATCAACAAAGAGCAGTAGCTATTGGTGACAACGCCGTTTTTTATGGTTCTAAAGTTATTCCTAATGCTGCACCTCTTTCAAATTATCATAAACATCCTTTAATTGTTATTTCACATGGTTATGGAGGAAGTTGGCAAAGTTTAAATTGGCTTGCTTATGAACTAGCAGATAAGGGATATATTGTTGCTGCACCTAATCATCCTGGAACTACTTATTTTAATAAAAATATTACTCAATCTAGTAAATTGTGGTTACGTCCTCAAGATCTAAGTAAAACTATTGATGCATTACAAATAGATGAAATTTTAGCAAACCATATTGATATGAACAAAATTTCATCTATTGGACATTCCCTTGGCGGTTGGACAGTAGCTGCACTTGCCGGAGCAAGGTTTGATACAGATCTTTTTAAACAAGATTGCACTATACATTCACATTTAAAAGCTTGCCAGTTAGTGAGTGAACTTGGACTAGATAACTCACAATTAAATAAAAACATGTCAGATCCGAGAATAAAGTCATTTATTTCTTTAGATGCGGGATTAGTTAGAGGATTTACCGCAGATAGTTTGAAAAATATTACTGTTCCTTCTTTAATCATTGGTGCTGGTATTGATGTTGGTGATATGAATGTAGAGCTTGAATCTGGTTATTTACAACAGTTTCTTTCAAAATCATTATCAACTTATATTGTTATTCCTGATGCAATGCATTTTACTTTCATACAAATTTGTAAATCAGATGCTATAGATATTTTAGAGCAAGAGGCTAAAGGAGAATCAATCATTTGTAAAGATGGCGGTAATCGCACAAGGACAGAGATACACCGTGAAATAACGGATCGAATAATCGATTTTTTAGCTAAATCAAATTTAAATTAGCGCCTATTTTAAAAATATACTGTGGCAAAACCACAGTATATTTTATGAATTAATCATTAAAGACTTTGTAGTACTTTTTCAACACTATCTTTAGCATCACCAAATAACATATAGCTATTTTCTTTAAAGAATAGTGGATTTTGTACGCCTGCATAACCAGTATTCATTGAGCGTTTAGAAATAATAACAGTCTTTGCTTTCCAAACTTCAAGAACAGGCATGCCAGCTATTGGGCTATTAGGATCTTCTTCTGCCGCTGGGTTAACAGTATCGTTAGCTCCAATTACCCAAACCACATCAGTATCAGGGAAGTCATCGTTGATTTCATCCATTTCTAATACAATATCATAAGGGACTTTCGCTTCAGCTAATAATACATTCATATGCCCAGGTAAACGTCCTGCCACTGGGTGAATGCCAAATCTAACTTCAATACCCATGCCACGTAGTTTTTCAGTAATATTACTTACAGCACCTTGAGCTTGAGCAACAGCCATACCATACCCAGGAACGATGATAACAGAACGAGCTTCTTTTAATGTTTGAGCTACTTCCGATGGTTGCATTTCGCGGTATTCACCTTGTTCTTCATCAGATGAACTTGTTGAACTACCATCACTACCAAACCCACCAGCAATAACACTAATAAATGAGCGGTTCATCGCTTTACACATAATATATGAAAGAATTGCACCTGATGAACCAACTAATGCGCCTGTTACAATTAAGAGATCGTTACCTAACATAAAGCCAGCTGCTGCTGCTGCCCAACCAGAATAAGAGTTTAGCATTGAGATTACTACTGGCATATCAGCACCACCAATTGAGGCAACAAGATGGAAGCCAAATACAAATGCAATTATCGCCATAATTAATAGACTAAGGAGTGCACCTGTTCCTTTTTCTACTTCAATGAAGGTATACATTAATATGATCGAAACAACAATCGCAGCTAGATTCCAATAATGTTTATTTGGAATAGAAAGCGGTTTAGAGCTAATGCGACCATTTAATTTACCGAATGCAACAACAGAACCTGAGAAAGTTACAGCCCCAATAAATACACCCACAAAAATTTCGACTAAATGTACAGTAAGCTCACTACCATGAAATAGTTGTGAATGATTGTTTAAGTCTAAAAAGCTATTTAAACCAACAAGTACAGCAGCCATACCAACAAAGCTATGTAGTAGCGCAACAAGTTCTGGCATTTGCGTCATTTCGACTTTCTTAGCAAGGTATAACCCAATTGTTGCACCAATAATCATTGCGATTACGATCCAGTGTAATCCACCCTTGATACTAGCTACTGCTGCAATAAGTGCAATAGCCATACCAATCATACCGTAGATATTTCCTGATTTGGCTGATTCTTGGTTAGAAAGACCACGTAAACTAAAGATAAAAAGTAATGCAGCAATAACATAGGCTGCTTGAATGATTCCATTACTCATGGTTTATTCCCTCCCTTACTTGTCACGTTGAAACATTTTCAACATTCTTTGAGTAACAAAGAATCCGCCAAAAATATTAATACTAGCGATTAAAATAGCAACAAAGGCAATTGCTGTACTTAGACCGTTGTCATCACCGATTTGCAATATTGCTCCGACTAAAATAATACCAGAAATTGCATTAGTTACTGACATCAGTGGAGTATGTAGAGAGTGCGTAACATTCCATACAACGTAATAACCAACCACACAAGATAAAGCAAAAACAGTGAAATGCCCTAAAAAGCTTTCAGGTACAGAATTTGCAAGCCAGAAATAGGCTAGAACGGCTAATGCAAAAATTCCATATTTTTTACGTGGATCCATTGGTTTTGGTTCAGGTTTAGCAATTGGCTCAGAAGTTTTTTTCTGCGGTTGTGCTGATACTTGAATTGGTGGTGCTGGCCAAGTGATTTCTTTCTCTTTAACCACGGTTACGCCACGAATAACAACATCTTCAAAGTTGATATCAATATTGCCGTCTTTTTCTTTAGCAAGCAATTTTAATAGGTTAACAATATTTGTACCATAAAGCTGAGATGCTTGAGCAGGCATACGATTAGCTAAATCAGTATAACCAACAATTTTTACATTATTCTCAGTTTCGAAAACTTCGCCAGGTTTGGTTAACTCACAGTTACCACCTGTTAATGCGGCTAAATCGACAATAACACTGCCCGGCTTCATTGATTCTACCATCTCTTTAGAGATCAGTTTTGGTGCAGGTTTACCGGGGATCAAAGCTGTGGTAATAATGATATCTACATCTTTAGCTTGTTCAGCAAATAATGCCATTTCAGCTTCAATAAAGGCAGCAGACATTTGCTTAGCGTAGCCATCACCAGAACCAGCTTCTTCTTCGAAATCTAATTCTAAAAAGTCGGCACCCATACTATTAATTTGTTCAGCAACTTCAGGACGAGTGTCGAATGCGCGAACAATAGCGCCTAAACTTACTGCCGCCCCAATTGCTGCAAGGCCCGCAACACCCGCGCCAATAACTAACACTTTTGCAGGAGGTACTTTACCTGCTGCAGTAACTTGTCCTGTAAAGAATCGACCAAATTGATTTGCGGCTTCAATAACTGAACGATAACCAGCAATATTAGACATTGAACTAAGTGCATCTAAAGATTGTGCACGCGAAATACGTGGAACACAATCCATCGCCATTACAGTAATATTTTTAGCTGCTAATTTTTCTAATAGATCTTTGTGTTGGGCAGGATAAATATAACTGATGAGCGTTAATCCCTCTTTCATTAATGCGATTTCATCATCAGTTGGTGCATGAAATTTCAAAATTAAATCATTTTGCCAAATATCTTGAGTATTTTGGATTGTTGCTCCAGCCTCAATAAAAGCTTGGTCTTCAAAATGAGCCGCATGTCCAGCGCCTTGTTCTACAGAAACTGTAAAACCAAGTTTTAACAGTTGTCCAACAGTTTGGGGAGTTGCTGCAACTCTAGCTTCATTGGCTAACCGTTCTCTAGGTATACCGATATGCATTTTGTTACATCCTTATGTTAGTTTATATAGAGTTTGTTGATTTTAGCATAAATAGACATCAGTGCGAGTGGGGAATCTGTTTTTTATTCAAGAAATAATATTTTAATTAATTTTAATGATATTTATTAATTAATATTATTATAAATTTAAATATAACGAGTAATCATCTAAATGATATCATTTTAATTCTTTCTTAGAATTCCATTACAAATTTACTCTATATTGTTATATAATTGACGTTATTTTTTTCTATGCCGTGAATAATGGATGTTCTGTGGAATGTTTCTATTTTGTTCTCCTTGAATTAAGGAACTTTTATGATTGATTTTTCCCAATCAGTGCCGGAACTGGTCTCTTGGGCAAAAAAAAATGATTTTTCGATCACATTACCGGTTGAAAGGTTAGCTTTTTTATTGGCCATTGCCGTATTAAATAGCGAACGCTTTGATGGTGAAATGACCGAATCTGAATTAATTGACGCTTTTAGGCATGTTTCGCTAATTTTTGAACAAAGTGAAGATACCATCACTGTCCGAGCCAATAATGCAATTAACGATTTAGTGCGTCAGCGATTCATTACTCGATTTACAAGTGATATGACTGATGGTTTTTCTATTTACCGCTTAACACCATTAGGAATAGGTATTTCTGATTATTATATCCGCCAACGTGAATTTTCGACGCTGCGCTTATCTATTCAGTTGTCTATCGTTGCACAAGAATTGAAGCGTGCCGCAGATGCTGCAGTCGAAGGTGGTGATGATTTACATTGGCATCGAAATGTCTTTGCACCATTAAAATACTCGGTTGCGGAAATTTTTGACAGTATTGATATTACCCAACGTGTTATGGATGAACAACAGGCTGACGTTAAACAAAATATTTCTGCCCTATTAAGTCAAGATTGGCAAGCAGCAATTAGCAGTTGTGAAGGGTTACTGACTGAAACATCCCAAACATTGCGTGAGCTACAAGATACGTTAGCCGCAGCTGGTGATAAATTACAAGCTAGTTTGCTTTTAATACAAGATGCAACACTTGCTAATCCTGATCTTGATAAAATTAACAATGTGGTTATGGATCTACAAGGTAAGCTTGATCGCATTATTGGTTGGGGGCAAAAAGCAATAGATCTTTGGATAGGTTATGATAGGCACGTTCATAAATTTATCCGTACCGCTATCGATTTAGATAAAAACCGTGTATTTTCACAACGTTTACGCAAATCAATTCAAGGATATTTTGATTTGCCTTGGTCGCTCACTTTTGCTAATGCCGAGCGTTTACTTGATATGCGTGATGAGGAATTAGCTTTACATGATGCCGAAGTTACAGGCGAATTACCATCAGAACTTGAATTTGAAATGATTGAGGAAATTCAAGAACATATTATTGCGCATATTGAACAAAATTTATTGATATTTAAGCAAGAAAATAAACCACTTGATATGGGGATTACCATTCGCGGCTATTTAGCTCAGTTCCCTCGTGAACAGCATTTTGATATTGCAAGGTTATTTATTGATCAAGCTATTCGCCTTGGTATTGCCGAAGATGATTTACTTGGTATTTCTGCTGAATGGAAACTTATTAACGATTATGGAGCTAAGGTACAAGCACATGTCATCAATAGATACTAACGATTTAGACACACAACAAACTGCACATCATCTTGATGAAGTTATGGGGCGTATAGCAGCTAGCTCTCAGGCGTCCATTGATAAATATATGCCAGTTAAGTTGGCTCAAGCGATAGCTAATCCGATTTTTCCTGAACTTGATAGTTTACTACGTTCAGGTCGACATATTGGTATTGATGAACTTGATCATCATGCTTTTTTAATGGATTTTCAACTTGAGCTTGAACAATTTTATCAACGCTATAATGTTGAATTAATTCGAGCACCGGAAGGTTTTTTTTACTTACGTCCTCGTTCTACAACATTAATTCCTCGTTCGGTATTATCAGAGCTTGATATGTTAGTTGGTAAAGTGCTTTGTTATTTATACCTAAGCCCAGAACGATTAGCACATGAAGGTATTTTTACCCTACAAGAACTATTTGAAGAGCTTATTTCATTAGCCGACGAAAGTAAATTACTCAAATTAGTCAATCAACGATCAACAGGTTCAGATTTAGATCGTCAAAAATTATTTGATAAAGTAAAAACAGCATTAAATCGATTACGTCGGTTGGGTATGATCTTTTTTATTGTTGGTAATGATAGTAACCGTTTTCGTATTAATGAATCAATTTTCCGTTTTGGTGCGGATGTGCGTAGTAGTGATGATGCTCAAGAAGCGCAATTACGCCTAATTCGAGATGGAGAAGCAATTAAAATTGAATCATCCTTAATTTTAGATAATCAAGAACTAGATGAAGATGTTAGTGAGGAGACTGAATAATCATGATTGGACACGGTAAATTTCACTCATTAACTTTGATAAACTGGAATGGTTTTTTTGCTCGAACGTTTGAGCTTGATCAATTAGTTACAACATTATCTGGTGGTAATGGTGCAGGTAAATCAACCACCATGGCGGCTTTTGTTACTGCATTAATTCCTGATTTAACTTTATTGCATTTTAGAAACACCACCGAAGCAGGTGCCACCTCTGGTTCACGCGACAAAGGTTTGCATGGTAAATTAAAACCCGGTGTTTGTTATTCAATGCTCGATGTGATTAACTCTCGCAATCAGCGAATTATTTGTGGTGTACGTTTGCAACAAGTAGCAGGGCGGGACAAAAAAGTCGATATCAAGCCATTTTTACTACAGGGTCTACCTATTGGTATTAGTCCAACAGAATTAGTAACGGAACGTTTAAATGACAGACAAGCACGTATTTTATCATTGCCGGAGCTAAAAGATAAAGTTGAATCAATGGAAGGCGTTATTTTCAAGCAATTTAACTCTATTACTGATTACCATTCGGTTATGTTTGATTTTGGTATTTTACCAAAACGCTTACGCTCTTCATCTGATCGTAGTAAATATTATCGTCTTATTGAAGCTTCACTCTATGGTGGGATTTCAAGTGCGATTACCCGTTCACTGCGTGATTACTTATTACCTGAAAACAGTGGTGTACGTAAAGCTTTCCAAGATATGGAGGCTGCACTACGTGAAAATCGAATGACATTAGAGGCTATTCGAGTTACGCAATCTGATCGTGATTTATTTAAACATCTAATAACAGAATCGACTAATTATGTAGCAGCTGACTATATGCGTCATAATAATGAACGCCGAGTTCATATAGAATCAGTACTTGGTCTGCGTCGTGACATGTTTAAAACACAAGATCTGCTTATTAGCAATCAATACCGCCAAGTTGAAATGGCAAAAGAACTTAAAGAACATCAAGATGCGCAAAGTGATCTGGAAACCGACTTACAGGCTGCTAATGATCACCTTAATTTAGCGCAAACTGCATTGCGTCAACAGGAAAAAATCGACCGTTATCAAGCAGATTTAGATGATTTAAACTTAAAGTTAGAAGAACAAAACGAAGTAGTACTTGAAGCTAATGAACAGTACCAAACCTATCGTGATCAAGTTGAACAAACAGAACAAGAAGTTGACGAAATCAAGACTCAATTAGCTGATTATCAACAAGCGCTTGATGTTCAACAAACCCGTGCAATTCAATACCAACAGGCTTTACAAGCATTAAAAAATGCACAAAGTTTATGCCAATTACCTAAATTAGGCATTAGCAATATTGAAAATTACTATGAATTGTTTGAAGAAAAGCAAAGAGAGATCACCGAACAAGTTCTTGAGCTTGAGCAAAAATTAAGTGTATCTGATGCAGCAATTAATCAATTTGACCGCGCTTATCAACTGGTAGTCAAATTGGTTGGTGATGTAACTCGTAGTGAAGCCTTTGCTGCAGGAAAAGAGGCATTAAGACAGTGGCCATCACAATGTTACCAAGCTGAAAAGGCTGAACATTTACAACTACAACTTGATGAACTAGAACAGCGTTTTTTTGAACAAAAAGAAGCAGAATCATTATTAATACAATTTTGCAAACGTATTGGTCGCCAAGTTAATTATGATGAGCTTGATGAGCTAAAACAAGAGCTTGAAGTACAGCTTGATAACAACGCAACATTAGCTAATGAATCAAGCGAAAAACGTATTGAGTTTAGACAAGAACTTGAACAGATACAGTCAAAAATTACTGATTACCGACAAAAAGCACCTTTATGGCTAAAAGCTCAAGATGCCTTAACTGCTTTACAAGAACAAACAGGTGAAACGTTTGCCCATAGTCAAGCAGTTACACAACATATGCAACAACTGCTTGAACAAGAACGTACTCTTATTACTGAGCGTGACCAAATCAGTTTTAGACGTAACCAACTTGATATCCAAATTGAACAACTTAACCAACCAAGTGGTGTCGATGATGGGCGTTTGTCTGCGCTAGCTGAACGATTTAATGGTGTATTACTTTCTGAAATTTATGAAGATGTAACTATTGATGATGCTCCTTATTTTTCTGCACTCTATGGGCCTGCAAGGCAGGCTATTGTTGTGCCTGATTTATCATTAGTAAAACAGCAATTAGAAACGCTAACAGCAAGTGATGAAGATTACCCTGAAGATATCTATTTTATTGAAGGAGATCCATCATCATTTGACGATAGCGTATTTAATTGTGAAGAAATGAATAAATCGGTATTGGTCAAAACAGGAGATCGTCAATGGCGATTTTCAAGTTTTCCAGCTGTACCGCTATTTGGGCGAGCAGCTCGAGAAGTTCATCTTGAAAAACTATCTACTGAGCGTGATGAGTTACACGAACGTTATGCGACAATCTCGTTTGATTTACAGAAATTACAACGTATTGAACAAAATGTTGGACAATTTGTTGGTCAATATTTAGCTGTGGCTTTCGATGTTGATCCTGAAGCTGAAGCGCAAAAGCTTTCGTCACGACGCAACGAAATTGAACGCCAATTATCATCCCAAGAAAATATTGATAAACAAAACCAACAACAAGTCGCCTCTTGCAAAGAACAACTAACTATTGTTAATCGACTTATTGCACAGATGCACTTACTTGCGGATGATGATTTAGCTGATCGTGTTGATGATTTACGTGAGCAAGTTGCTCAGGCCCAAGATGCCGCCCAATATGTAAGTCGTCACATCCATACAGTTTCAGAACTTGAGCCAATTTTAGCTGTTTTACAAAGCGATCCTGAACAGAACGAAACTCTACGTGAACATTACAACACGGTTAAAACACAGCAACAAACGATTCGTCAACAAGTTTTTTCCTTAACGGAAGTAATGCAACGGCGTGCCCACTTTAGTTATGAAGACTCGGCAGGAATGCTGAACGAAAATACTGATTTGAATGAAAAACTACGATCCCGATTAGAAATTGTCGAAGCTCAAAAAACTGATGCTCGTCGTCAGATGCAACAATATCAAGATCAGTACAACCAGTATAATCAAACACTTGCTTCGCTCAAAAGTGCGTTTGACACTAAACGAGACATGCTTAATGAATTGCAAAAAGAGATCGAACAAATCGGCGTAAAAGCGGATGCGATCACTGAAGAGCGAGCTCGAATTCGCCGTGATGAAATTCATCACAAATTGAATAGTAATCGCCAAAATTGTACATCGCTTGAAAAACAACTCATTATGTGCGAAAGCGAAATGGCACAACTGCAAAAACGTCTAACTCAAACTCTGCGTGATTATAAGCAACTAAGAGAACAGGTAGTACAAGCCAAAGCGGGTTGGTGTTTAGTATTAAGGCTGGTTAAAGAGAATAGTGTTGAACGTCGTTTACACCGTCGTGAGCTTGCTTATTTAAGTGCTGATGAATTGCGTTCCATGTCGGATAAAGCATTAGGTTCCTTACGTTTAGCTGTTAATGACAATGAACATTTACGGGATGTATTAAGACTATCAGAAGATCCAAAACGCCCAGAACGTAAAATCCAATTCTATATCGCTGTTTACGCACATTTGCGTGAACGAATTCGCCAAGATATTGTTAAAACTGACGATCCAATTGAAGCGATTGAACAGATGGAAATTGAGTTATCTCGCTTAACTGAAGAATTGACATCGCGTGAGCAACAATTGGCAATCAGTTCAAAAAGTGTATCGAATATTATTCGTAAAACGATTCAACGTGAGCAAAATCGTATTCGCATGCTTAATCAAGGGTTACAAGCCGTGGCATTTGGTCAGGTTAATGGCGTGCGTTTAAATGTCCATATTCGTGAGGCGCATTCAACACTTTTAGCCGCACTTGCTGATGAACAAAATGAACATCAAGATCTATTTAGTAATAATCGAATTACCTTCTCAGAAGCGTTAGCTAAACTTTATCAACGTTTAAATCCACATATTGATATGGGACAACGAACTGCTCAAAATATTGGTGAAGAACTGCTAGATTATCGAAATTATCTTGAAATGGATGTTGAAGTGAATCGAGGTGCTGACGGTTGGTTACGTGCTGAAAGTGGTGCATTATCAACAGGTGAAGCTATTGGTACGGGGATGTCTATTTTACTCATGGTAATTCAAAGTTGGGAAGACGAATCTAAACGCTTGCGTAACAAAGATATTTCGCCATGTCGATTATTATTTTTGGATGAAGCAGCTAGACTTGACGCCAAATCAATTGCCACATTGTTTGAGTTATGTGAACGGTTAGAAATGCAATTGATTATAGCCGCACCTGAAAACATTAGTCCTGAAAAAGGAACAACCTATAAACTCGTACGTAAAGTTATCAATAACCAAGAACATGTGCATGTAGTTGGTTTGAAAGGCTTTGCGTAATTTTCTATTATTTTTTACTTTTTTGCCGACAATTTGTCGGCAAAATTTTGATTGAAAATGCAAATAGACTATGGGTTTCTTATTTAGTTAAATTATATAAAACAAGAAACCCCAATATTGAGTAAATTAAGATGATTATTAGTTATTCTGGTTGGTTTGTCTCTTGACTGTTGTGCTTTTTAGGTTCTTTAATTTTTTTTACATTTTCAGTTGCTACAGATGCCATTCTACCCATCGTATCCCTTAAAATTTTGCCATCATCAGTTTTAAATGATACAAGTTGTTCTATGCCATTCTCATCTACTTCAAAATAGGTGGCTTCAACAAAACCAAGTTTACTAGCATAGAATAAATGAGGAATACTGCCACGGGTTGAATTATAAATCTGAACAGCAGCATTATAAGCTTCTCTTCTTTCTAAAATAGAATTTTCAATTTCATCAAGTTGAGTCATCAATTGTTGATAGGTTGAATTCGCTTTTAAATCAGGAAAACGACTAGCTAGCATTTGAACATTGCCTATAACACGAGATGTTTGGGAAGCTGCAATATTTGCATTAGAAACGCTATCGCTCTCAGTGATAGTGAAATGAGCTAACTTTTCGTGATCACCATAGCTAGATGCAATATCAGACAATCTTTGTGCTATATCGTATCTTTTCTTTATTGTTACATAAATATTTGATTGTCTTTGTTTAACATTTTCAGCCAAACATCTTAGCTTATTATATGCAAAAAACAACCAAACTAAAATTGAGATTAAGATTAAAATAAAGACTATTAACATAGTTAAAACAATTCCTTATAATAAAATTTGATATTTTAATTGTTTGACATATTACATTACTTAGGTAAAAATCGCAACGAAGTATTGTCTGTTATTTGTTCAATTTTAAAAGGTTATCATGATATATTGCAACATCTACTTTTATATTCCTTGAAGCATGCGTACACCCGTAATTTTCTTTCACCGATATTTAAAATGATTGTTACCCAATTTTCACGTTAACATAAATGTTCATTTTTTAACTTATTATAAAGTAACAATTTATTTATAGGTTTGGTACTTTTAGTTTATACATATGGATTTTTTGGGGATATTTATTATAGAATGGCAAACCTAAGTTTTTTAGGGTTTAAAAAAATGTTATTGATTATTGATTTGGTGCCGTGGGCGGGACTTGAACCCGCATGCTCTTAGAGCACTACCCCCTCAAGATAGCGTGTCTACCAATTTCACCACCACGGCGCCGTTTTTATTATTCTGGAATATCTGAAGTTGAGTTTTGTTGTACTGGTTGAGTAACCGGTATTGTTACAGGATCTATATAACCTTCGTTTGGCTGAATGGTTGCCGGCACACTATTATCACCGATACTAACTCCCTTGCTCGGCATTACACGAGATTTGCCACCTAAATTTGACAGTAAAATGCTTATCACAAAAAACAAAACACCTAATAGCGTTGTCGCACGGGTTAAAAAATTTCCACTGCCTGAAGAGCCAAATAAAGTTGCAGATGCACCAGCTCCAAAAGACGAACCCATATCAGCCCCTTTGCCACGTTGTATTAGCACTAAACCAACGATGACAATTGCAATGATCAAATAACTTATAATTAAAAATTCGTACATTTTAACCTGTCAATTTTAATATGTTATACAACAGAATTTATTGATGCGAAATATTAGCGAAAGACAGGCCAACAAGCAAGTAAAATTTAAAATATAGTTGATATATTTTGAGCATTTATGCTTTTAAATAACTAAAAATACGCCACTTATATATAAGGAAAATATCTTTTTTACATTATGTATTACTGTTTTACACGTTCACTTTATTTCAAAAAATAAATTAATTGATACTTTTTTAATTTTATAATTTCTATATTATTTCATAATCAATTGTGCGTTTTTTGGGGAAAACCAGTATAATGACCCCATTTTATTATCTTTTACATTGATTTTATGAAATTTATTGTTAAGCTTTTTCCCGAAATTACCATTAAAAGTGATTCTGTTCGTTTACGATTTATTAAAATATTAACGAGCAATATTCGTAATATCTTAAAACATCACATTGAAGATGTCGCAGTGATTCGTCATTGGGATTTTATTGAAGTTCGACCAAAAATTGAAAATAGTGAAGCTCAGATACTTGGGTTATTAACGCGCATCCCGGGCATTCATCATATTCTAGCGGTTGATGAACTTACTTTTATTGACGTTCATGACATTTTCGAAAAGGCATTAGACTATTATGCCCCACTAATTGAAAATAAAACCTTTTGTGTACGAGTCAAACGCCGTGGAAAACATGAATTTACATCAATTGATGTTGAACGTTATGTTGGCGGTGGACTAAATCAACACGTTGCGTCTGCTAAAGTTCAATTAACTCGCCCTGATATCACAGTCAACCTTGAAATTGACAAAGATAAATTACTGCTTGTCAAAGGTCGACATGCAGGGATAGGCGGTTTCCCGACTGGTACACAAGAAGACGTATTATCGCTCATATCAGGTGGTTTTGATTCTGGCGTATCGAGTTACATGCTAATGCGTCGCGGCAGTCGAGTGCACTATTGCTTTTTTAATCTAGGTGGCAAAACTCATGAAATCGGGGTTAAACAAATGGCACACTATTTATGGGAGCGATTTGGAAGTTCGCATAAAGTTCGTTTTATTGCTATTGACTTTTCTGATGTTGTGGGTGAAATTCTTGAAAAGGTAGATGATGGGCAAATGGGGGTTATTCTAAAACGAATGATGATTCGTGCTGCATCGAAGATTGCGCAACGCTATAATGTTGAAGCGCTTGTCACTGGCGAGGCGTTGGGGCAAGTATCAAGTCAGACGCTTACTAATCTACGATTAATTGATAATGTCAGTGACACATTAATTTTGCGCCCACTTATCACACACGATAAAGAAACAATCATTAATCTTGCTCGTCAAATTGGCACAGAGGATATCGCAAAAACAATGCCTGAATTTTGTGGTGTTATATCTAAAAAACCAACAGTTAAAGCCGTAAAAGAAAAAATTGAAGCTGAAGAATTGAATTTTGATTTTACAATTTTAGATAGAGCGGTTGAAAATGCTGAAAATATTGATATTCGTGAAATAAAAAAACAAACTGACACAACAATTACATCGGTTGAAACAGTGACTATGCTTAATTCAGATCATGTTGTTATCGACATTCGATCACCTGAAGAGCAAGAAGATAACCCATTAATACTAAACGATATTGAAATCAAACACATTCCGTTTTATAAGTTAGCAACTCAATTTGGGGATTTGGAACAATCAAAGCAGTATTTGTTATATTGTGAACGAGGTGTGATGAGTAAATTACAAGCGCTTTATCTAATTGATCAAGGTTTTAAAAACGTAAAAATATTTCGCACATAAAACTTAACAATAATTTACTATATTCTTGGCATTTTTTACATATATAATGGATTTTTAGATATAAGTTGTAATAGTTATAAGAGTAGAAGTATCAAGAATGAATTATACAAAGAGGGATGTAATGAGTAGCAAATTACTTGTTGTTGATGATGATCCAGAAATTGCTGTATTATTACGTGAATTACTTGAATTAGAAGGGTATCGAGTTGAAGTTGCAAATAATGGTATACAAGCTTTAGAAAAGTTTGATAGAACAATCGATCTTATTTTACTTGATATTATGATGCCAGAAATGAACGGACTTAGTGTATTATCTCAACTTAGAGGTAAATTTACTGTCCCTGTTATATTTCTAACGGCCAAAGACAATGAATACGATAAAGTTATTGGACTAGAACTTGGTGCAGATGATTACATATTAAAACCATTTAATGATAGAGAACTTGTTGCTCGAATCAATGCGCTTTTACGCAGAACGCGATGGGATAATATTGTTGAAGATGATTCCGATAAACCAAATGAATACACTATTGATAAACTGAATGTAAACCGGAAACAGCAATCGATTTATTTTGATAACAAGTATGTTGAAGTAACAGGTACAGAATTTCAGGTATTGCTTAAATTGCTTGAAAATGCAGGTAAAATAATTTCACGAGATACATTAAGCGAGACAGTTTTAGGCAAAGAATTTATTCCACTTGCTCGTTCGATTGATGTACATGTTTCTAATCTACGGAAAAAGCTTCCGCCTAGAAGTGATGGCTTGCCTTGGATTAAAACATTACGTTCTAAAGGTTATTTGTTTGTCATTGATAAAAATGACGATTTATTATAAAGCTAAGAAAATATTAACGTAAAGGTCAGATGAAATGTGGCTTTTTGATAGACTAACAATCAGAATTTTCACTATATTTTCACTGACTATAGTTTTTTTTCTTATGTTAATTATAGTGTTACCAAGCCTTGATTCTCGAAATCTGACTTATTTAGCCAATAAAGACAAGGAAATTGGTAACCTATTAGCTAACCAGATTGAAAAAGATCTTATAAAAATACCAAAAGATAGCTTTCGGTGGTGGATGCGTTTTATTGTTGTAATGGATAGCCATCAAAAGCCGGGGCAGTCTTTATTTGTTGTTACACCGAATGAACAGATAATTACAGCTGAAACTAAAAATATTGATTTAATCAAAAATTTTAGTGAAAAATCGCATAATGTTGCTGATCCAGCAAGGAAAATCTATGATTCTCAAGAAATTATAGGCCCCTTTTTGCTCCATTATTCCAATGCTGAATATCAACTGTATATTTTGCAACAAGCAACCGATACGCAATCGCAATTTGTCAATTTCATCTTTGATCACCCATTCTTATTATTGGCATTGACAATGCTTGCAAGTTCGCCTTTTTTACTTTGGTTATCTTGGAGTATTGCTAAACCAGCGCGACGACTAAAGCAAGCGGCAGATCAAGTAGCAAAAGGGAATTTACAAGAAATGCCCGAACTTGAACAAATCGGATCGTCTGAATACAAAGCAACTGGCGCTAGTTTTAACCACATGTTAAGGGAACTAAAACGAATGCAAGATGTGCAACAGCGATTGTTTTCTGACATTTCTCATGAATTACGCACACCGCTAACTCGTTTACAGCTTGCTACTTCGTTATTACGTCGTAAACAAGGCGAAAGTAGTGAAGTGATACGAATCAATAACGAAGCACTAAAACTCGATTCCATGATTGGTGATTTACTATCATTGGCAAGACAACAACATGACAATAACGAAGTTAGAGAATCGAAAAAAACTAACAAATTATTCAAACAAGTACTGGATAACGCCACTTTCGAAGCAGAACAGATCGGCAAAATATTTACCGTCATCAACCCGCCGACTAATCAAACCATATTATGCTATCCTGTCGCGTTATGTAGTGCGCTCGAAAACGTTATTCGTAATGCGTTTCGTTATTCAAACAAAAAAGTGACTGTTGATTTTATTACACAACAACAAAAAATTACCATTACCATCGATGACGATGGCCCAGGTGTTGCAGAAAGTGAGCTTGAACAGATCTTCAGGCCGTTTTACCGTACAAGCGAGGCTCGCGATCGTGAATCAGGTGGCACAGGGCTTGGACTTGCTATTGTTGCTAATGCTATCATACGCGATCACGGCACCGTAAAAGCTGAAAAAAGTCACCTAGGTGGGCTTAGAGTTGTGATAATATTACCAATTTATAAATATTAACCATCGAAGAGAACAGTTGTGTCAACAGTTGCCCTAAACATCGTTTTATTTGAACCTGAAATTCCAGCTAACACAGGTAATATTATACGTCTTTGTGCCAATACTGGCTTTAACCTACACATTATTGAGCCCATGGGCTTTTTTTGGGATGATAAAAAGTTAAGACGGGCAGGGCTAGATTATCAAGAATTTGTGGATGTAAAACGTTACAAAAATTTTGACCACTTTATGCAACAAAACCAAATTGATTTGCAAACTCAACTTTATGCCTTAACTACCAAAGGGCAAAAACCACATAGCGAAGTCAATTATAAAAACAATGACTTTTTAATGTTTGGCCCAGAAACCCGAGGTTTACCAGCAAGCATACTTGATGTATTACCCCAAAACAAAAAAATACGCATCCCCATGTTAGCAACCAGTCGTAGTATGAATTTGTCAAATTCAGTAGCCGTTGTGGTATACGAATCATGGCGTCAATTAAATTACCTAGGTGCAAAATAGTGTCTATGCTTGAAGATTAGGCTGATTTTTGTAAAAAAAAGCAGCAAATAAAAACTTCAATAAAATCAATACCTTTCCTGACCGTTTTTTGAGGGTTTTCGCATTATTTTTTATAAAAAAGTGACTCACAAAAAACACCTAAGGTTATGTTGTTGTCTTGTTACGGCGTCGGACAAATTTGAACATGCTGAGCATAGCGAAGGTGGCCTCGTAGAGGCGAGTATCAGGATGATACTAGTAGCGTAGCCAAAGGCCACATTATGTGCCAAAGCGTGGGATTGCAAAGGGAATTCACTTTAATTTCTTAACTCGGACGTTGTCACGATAGCTATTTTGTTCGCAAAAGGTCAAGACGTCCGAAACCACCGCACCAAACCCATTTTATACACTAACAAAAGGCCTGATTTTTAGCTAAAAAATCAGTCAGGAAAGGTATTGATTTTATTGAAGTTTTTATAAAGCGTTTTTACCACACAAAAATGCTCTCCAAAAAAACAAAGCAACACCCTCTTACTCCTAACAATTCTTTACAATAAATTAACAAAAAAAGTGGCGGACTATTCATCTTCAAGTTATAATTTTTAAGCTTTTTCAAGCAAGGAATCGCTTATTAATTAGGCTAGAAATTATAAAAATTTAAATAAAACAAGAAATTACTTGACAGGAAATTAAAAATGCACTATCATGGTTGGCATCTGGCATCTGGCCTGCCAAACCTATGCCCTAAATCTTATTGATTCGCACAGTGGTCAAAATAGAGCGCCACAGTTATTTTCATCACCGAAGTCATTTCGCGTAGCGAAATCGACGCCGTCATCGGCAAAATCTTTGGCAAAATTATCGCCGATATCCAAGTGGTTATCCAAACCGCCATTATTATCTAAATCCGCATTGGTTCTTGCGCCATTGTTGTTATTGCCGTATACGCAGGGGGCACAGGCGTTAACGGCACAGACATCAAGGGTCATAGAGGGTAGCGCGCCGTATTTAACGTTTGATGGTGGACAGACAAAAGCTACTAATACAGACACCTTCTTGGCAATCGAGTTGCCAGATGGAAGACGTATTACGCCATCGACCAACACATCGAGTCGGACAAACCCAATAATGTTAATTAATGGAAGAACATTTAATGATATTCATATGGTAATACCGTCGGGTGCAGCATCGACTAGTTTAAGTAGTCTAATCAGCCAAGGGAAGTGGGGAGATGATGATGGTGACGGGCAGGGAGCAGGAGGAGTAACGGCATCAGGGAGTATGTCGTTAACAATAAAGGATATAAATAGCACTGCGGTTAGTCGTAGTGATACATTAAGCATATGTAACGCGCCTTATGCGGTAACCTTAAGTAGTACAGGGGGGAATTTAGTTACGCAGTATGGTGTACCCAATAGTAGTACTTTTAGTGGAGGTAGAGCGACGTATTATATCATGCCGTCACAGCCTGAAATTTGTTCGGTCAGGCCGAATTTGTTGTATGGTGGAACAACTGGCATTGATTCTAGGGACAACCCCCGCCATGCAGGTCCTGCTAACATATGGAATCCTAGTAAGGGCTTTTTAGTTCAGTCAACGAGTTCATCATCTTACGGCCGAAACTTTCCAACGACTGGTGCAGATGGTTTGTATTTTGATTTGGATATGGGGGGCGTTGATGGAAGTCAGTTGCGTTGGACAGTTAACACAAGTGGTAGTATAACAGCAACAGTGAGTTGGACAAGGCCGTTAACAGGAAGGTTCACAACCCCAAACGGGAGTTCTTCGGAAGCTGATAGATGGATTACGGATAAATCAAAATATGTAACACGGGTAACGTTGCATGGTCCAGAGGCAAGAAGCCAGTGGAACGACAATAATCCTAGTCAAATTACTGTGCCATCTTTGCCACAGACGTTTGAGTTGGTCGGAAGGGATAGTAATGGTCATGAGGTGAAGTATGGATTTGTCTTAAAGCAGTGGTTCGTCAATCGGGGAGATCGTAGGGCTTCCGTTTTAGATCAAACCACATGGTGTAATAATTTGGGGTATCGATTGTCTGCGGTAAGGGATTTAAGCAATGCGACATGGGGTTGGTGGGTAAACGCAATACCGACTTCATCAGGTAATTATTATAAGCGTAACATAGGCGCAGGCCTTTTCACGGAGTGGGGCTACATGAGAGACTACGTTGGTGCGGGTTTTGAAAAACTCTACTCCTACTGGACACCCGAATCCAATGGTGGTAATTACGCTGTCGACTCGGAGAACGGCTACGGCAGGATCGAACAGTACAACAGCTATGTTGCTTGTACCACACCTTAGTTATTAACGTTTAGTTCTTAATCCTTAGGGCACGGAAGGTGAGAGAACAATATAACAAAGAATAAAGCCCCATCCTGTAAGGTTGGGGCTTTTTCTTAGAACTGTGTTGTTGCCGTTAAATGCAGCCTATTATTCCTTTTTATTACACTATTAATAAAAAAGCGAGGTCAAAAACCTCGCTTTTTTCGATAGATATTAACTTGCGCTGTGCGCTATTTATTTAACGCGTGATACGTATTCACCTGAACGCGTATCCACTTTAAGCACTTCACCGATTTGTACAAATAACGGCACACGCACAACGGCACCTGTTGATAATGTCGCAGGTTTGCCGCCAGTTCCCGCTGTGTCGCCTTTTAATCCAGGATCGGTTTCGATCACTTCAAGTTCAACAAAATTGGGTGGCGTGACTGCAATCGGTTGGCCATTCCATAATGTTAAAATACACTCAGCTTGATCAACTAGCCATTTTGCATTGTCACCAACGGCTTTTGCGTCAGCCGAAAGTTGCTCAAATGTGTCGTTATTCATGAAATGCCAAAATTCACCGTCGGTGTAAAGGTACGTTAAATTCATGTCAACCACGTCTGCAGCTTCAACTGATTCGCCCGATTTGAATGTTTTATCGACAGTTTTGCCCGAAAGTAATTTTTTAATTTTTACTCGGTTAATAGATTGCCCTTTGCCTGGTTTGTAAAATTCATTTTCAACAATAACGCATGGTTCGCCATCTTGCATTATTTTAAGACCGGCTTTAAACTCATTTGTACTATAAGATGCCATAAAAGCTCCAACTAAAATTCTGAATTACAAAAAAATGAGCCATATTATACAGCAAAAAATTGAACTACCCAATAATAAAGATAAATGGATTGTTGATCTTGCCACTGTTGTGACAGATATTAATGTTTTATATTCTTATTTAGGATTGAATGCTGACACAATTTCGAGCCCGATGTTGCAGGCAAGAAAGCAGTTTCCACTTCGTGTGCCGATGGCGTTTATTCGTCGAATGAAAAAGGGGGATAAGAATGATCCGCTTTTGTTGCAGGTACTTTGTCATGAAAACGAGATGCTAAATGTGGATGGCTATAGCCATGATCCTTTGCAAGAACAGGATAATGCCATTCCCGGGTTGTTGCATAAATATCATAACCGTGCATTATTAATCACAAAGACGGGTTGTGCAATTAATTGTCGTTACTGTTTTCGACGGCATTTTCCTTATCATGATAATCAAGGTAGTAAGCAGAATCTTGCTGTAGCACTTGAATATATTGCTAACCATCCTGAACTTAATGAGATTATCCTTTCAGGGGGTGATCCGTTAATGGCTAAAGATCATGAAATGGCGTTTTTGATCAGTGAATTAGAAAAAATTCCTCACGTTAAACGGTTGCGTATTCATACGCGTTTAGCGGTGGTGATTCCGTCGCGTATTACGCCTGAGTTATGTCAGTTATTTGCTAAAAGTCGGTTGCAATGTGTAGTGATTACTCACATTAATCATCCAAACGAGATTGATGATGATGTTGCTCAGGCCGTTTCGTTATTAAAACAGCAAAGCGTGACGGTGCTTAATCAAAGTGTTTTGTTAAAAAATGTGAATGATAATGCTGATGTGTTGGCAATGTTAAGTGATCGGCTTTTTGATGTTGGTATTTTACCTTATTACATTCATTTATTAGATAAAGTACAAGGCGCTGCTCATTTTTGGGTTGATGATGAGTCCGCTAAGGTTATTATAAAACAACTTGCCGAGAAAGTATCAGGCTATTTAGTGCCTAAATTAGCACGCGAAATTGGTGGTGAGAAAAGTAAACAAGTGCTTACTTTTTGGAGTTAGTTAATTAGGTTTTACCTTATAAATTAATATGTTATAAGTTATTTTTTCTATTTTATTTTATCGTGTGGTAATTAGATATTAATGGGATTTATCTGTAAAAATCTCATTGACGAAAAATAAAATTAGCACTATAATTCCGACCTCTTTAATTAATGCTGTGGAGTTTTTACTCTACGCCTTGTTGATAAATTAGATTTGGATATAAATCGTCATGAAACGCACATTTCAACCATCAGTATTAAAACGCAATAGAACTCACGGTTTCCGTGCTCGTATGGCAACTAAAAATGGTCGTCAAGTTCTTGCTCGCCGTCGTGCTAAAGGCCGTGTTCGTTTAACTGTTGCTAGCTGATTTAAAGTTGGGTGATTAAGCTCACTTTTCCTCGGGAGTTGCGCTTGTTAACTCCCTTTGATTTTAATTATGTCTTTCAAGAGTCTGTTCGAGCAGGTTCACCTTTTCTTACCTTAGTTACACGAAAAAACACCTTAGATCATCCTCGATTAGGGTTTGCTATCGCTAAAAAACAGGTAAAACGTGCTCACGAGCGCAATCGTATCAAGCGACTGGCTAAAGAGTACTTCCGACATCATCAGCATCAATTTCCTAATATTGATTTTATTTTGATGGCTAAACAGCCTGTTATCGATTTAGATAATCAGCAACTTGTTGAAATACTTAATCAATTATGCCAACGAATCATCGCCAAGCAAAAGGATTAAATAAATTTATATTGATTATCAAATTGCATGTTTGTGCATGTAAGGATATGATAGTTAATGTTTTTGTATTTTTTATTCGTATATATCAACGTTTTATTAGCCCTTTATTAGGTCCTAAATGCCGCTTTACACCGACATGTTCACAATATGCAATAATTGCATTAAGACGCTTCGGATTAATAAAAGGTGGTTGGCTAACGGCGAAACGTGTATTAAAATGTCACCCTTTACATGAAGGAGGAGAAGATTTTGTTCCTCCCAAAACTAAAACCAATAGAGAAAAACACTAATGGGATCGCAACGTAATATTTTAGTCATTGTTTTACTTTTTATATCTTTTTTTATTTGGAAAGCATGGGAAGAAGACCATGCACCAAAACCACCTGTCGCTAATCAGTTGACACAATCAGTCAGCGATGATGATTCTATCGATGGTTCTGCACAGGGTAAAACAATTACCGTGAAATCTGACGTATTGTCACTCACTATTAATACTTATGGCGGTGATGTGCAAGCTGCTCAATTATTAAAATATGAGCAAACACTTCACTCAGGTACGCCTTTTCAATTGTTAACATCTCGCCCTGATTTTATTTATATTGCGGAAAGTGGTTTAACAGGTAAAGACGGTCCTGATAATGCGACACAAGGCTCAAAACGCCCTATCTATCAAACAACACAAACAGAATATGTTTTAGCTGATGGTCAAAATGAGCTGCGAGTACCATTAACTTACCAAGTTAATGACGTTACTTATACTAAATATTATGTGTTGCATCGTGGTAATTATGCTGTCGATGTTCAATATGACATTAATAACCAAAGTGGTGCTCCAGTTGAAGTGGCTATGTACGGTCAATTAAAGCAAACCATTAAATTACCTGATGATATCCCAACTGAAGGCGGTAGTGGTTTAGGTCAAAGTGCATTCCGTGGTACTGCTTACTCTAGTTCTAGTACTAATTATAGTAAATATAGCTTTGATGATGTTAAAGATAAAGCTTTAAGTGTTGAAACTCAAACAGGTTGGATTGCAATGTTGCAGCACTATTTTGCATCGGCTTGGGTGCCAGATCAGGATAAAAATAACTTGTTTTATACACGTTCAACCGCTAAAAATTCACAAGCTACTATTGGTTTTAAAGGTGAACCAACGATTGTTCAAGCAGGTAATAATACGTCTATTTCTGCAAAATTATGGTTAGGTCCAGAAATTCAAAACCAATTGAAAGAAACAGCTAATCACCTTGATTTAATTGTCGATTATGGTTGGTTATGGTTCTTATCGCAACCTTTATTCTACTTATTGAAGTTTATCCATAGTTTTATTGGTAATTGGGGCTTCTCAATTATTGTTATTACTTTTATTGTGCGTGGTATTTTGTTCCCATTAACGCGCGCTCAATATCGTTCTATGGCCAAAATGAAGTTATTACAGCCTCGTTTACAAGCTTTGAAAGAACGTTATGGCGATGATCGTCAAAAAATGAGTATGGAAACAATGGCGCTTTATAAACAAGAAAAAGTCAACCCATTAGGTGGTTGTTTGCCATTGCTTATTCAAATGCCAATTTTCTTGTCTTTATTCTATATGTTAGGTAATACGGTTGAATTGCGTCATGCGCCATTTGCACTTTGGATTCATGACTTATCAGCGCAAGATCCATATTATATCCTACCATTATTGATGGGTGGTACCATGTTCTTAATTCAGAAGATGTCACCAACACCAGTTACTGATCCATTACAACAAAAGTTAATGACTTATATGCCATTAATCTTTACAGTGTTTTTCTTGTGGTTCCCATCAGGCTTAGTTTTATACTATATCGTTAGTAACTTATTCACAATTGCTCAGCAACGTATTATCTACTGGGAACTTGAGAAAAAGGGACTTCACGAAAAGAAAAAGAAATAATAGTAAGTAAAGGAGGGGTAAAATCCTCCTTTTTTATTTTGGGTGTTTATAATGAATATACAACAACAATTTAATTTAACGGGCAATGAAACAGGTTACTGGTTTGTTAGTGCTAATGGTCGGTTGTGGTTGCCTAATGGCGAAGTGCCTGTTGGTTGTGCTAAGGAGCTCGGTTTTATAAATCAACGTGCTCAACCAATCGGCGAGTGGAATGGGCAGACCGCTTGGTTGATTTGTCGTGATATGAAAAATGCGATGAGCTCAATTCGTCCATTACTTGATAGTGCAGATTCATCATTATTTAATTTAGCTGGACGAGCTGTACAACTTTCTGAATTTTACCGTTCTCATAAGTATTGTGGATATTGTGGGCATGAAATGTATATCAGCAACACGGAATGGTGTTGTATGTGTGACCACTGTAAAGAGCGTTATTATCCACAAATTTCACCATCGATTATTGTGGCAATTCGGCATCAAAATAAAATTTTGTTAGCCAAGCATGTTAGACATAATCAAGATAACTTATATACTGTGTTAGCAGGGTTTACGGAAATTGGTGAAACTATGGAAACCGCCGTTGAGCGTGAAGTTTTTGAAGAATCGAAGATCAAAATTAAAAATATCCGCTATATTGGTTCACAACCTTGGCCTTTTCCTAATTCACTGATGATGGCTTATTTAGCTGATTATGATAGTGGCGAAATAGAAATAGATAAAAACGAGCTCGTTGAAGCAAATTGGTACCATTATACGCAGTTACCTAAAATACCTGAGTATGGCACCATTGCAAGGCGTTTAATTGAAGATACCATTGTTTTGTGTCGTGAATACGATGAATTTGGTGAAAATTAATCATATTTACTTGAGTATCAATAAGTATTAGGACTATTGGTACTCAATTGTACTCATAATTAGCAACATAACCTTTAGTGTTATAGTTAATTAGTTTATTTGATGAGATGCTCGTTATTTTTTGCCGTTTAATTAATTTATTATTCGGTAATGGCTCTGGTTCAGTATGAAAAAGGTACTATTAATAACTGTTGTTGGTAATTGAGAGGACGATTGTTCTGCTGTTTTTTTATTCTCACAACCACTAGTTAATAATGTACCATTAGTGGCTCATTTTAAAAATAATAATAAAGCGTTAAATTGAGTAATTATTGATTTTGACACCAAATAGCAAGTGCTTCACAGTGCCAATATTTCATCATGTCACACCAAGCTGAACGCCATTTACGTACTGTATCATTATGTAAATTAAGTAATTTTGCTATTTGCGAATTATTCTTACCCCAAACAAGTAGATCGATGAATTGTAACCATAATTCAGGTTTGGGAATACGGTTTAAGCGAGTATTGCTTACAATATTAAAACTATGTCTACAGCGTTTACAACGATAACAAGTTCTAGATCCAACTTTAGTTGTTTCGTTGGAGTGACAATATATGCAGGTTGGATTTTGTTCATTTAGTAAAGTAGTAACTTTTAGTTTTATCGTTTTATATTGTTCTGCTAAAGTGGGAATTAATATAGCTTGTTTTTGTTGTGTATACCACTTATGCAATGATGGATAATAAGTTTGAAGATAATTAATTATAGCTCGTTCTCGGCGCATTACTTTTTCGAATGAGATTTGAAGATTTTTAGCAATATTGGGATAACTAATATTTTTTATACGACTAGTAAATATCATTTCTAACCAACTAAATGGAGCTAGACGATTAAATGGTGTATTAGTTGAAACAGTAAAATATTTATGACAGCCTTTGCAACGATATGTTTTAGTCGGTTTTGAACGAATGATATAAAATTCTGTTTTTTTGCAAAATGGACAAGATTCAGCATGTTGCGATGTTATCTTTTTTAGTTCATGATGAAAAGCTTTAAATTCGTCATGTAATTCGTTTGGTACGAGTTCATAAATCATTTCTTATTTCCTTATTGCTTATTCTTGTAAATATTATCAGTTCGTTACATAAACATATAGCTGCCTAGAACTTTTTACCTATTTTACTTAAAACGTATTTTTAGCATTATGTTAATTTGTTGTTATTTTTATTTTGGGAATAATTAATGAGAAAATAAGATTGCTAATGTTAAAAATAGTTTGTATAGAAATTAAACCCCTCTTAGAGTAGGGGGCTGCTTGTTTAGGTAAAATCTTTAAAAAAAGATCCTTGTTATTTTTAATAAATACTGTTGTTATTGCTGATGTAGCCATTCAGCGACTTGTTTGGCAAAATAAGTTAAAACACCATCGGCGCCTGCACGTTTAAAACTGAGTAAAGACTCCATAATAGCTGATTTTTCATCTAACCATCCATTTTGGATTGCCGCTGTTAACATGGCGTATTCACCAGAAACTTGATAAGCAAAAGTAGGGACGGCAAAGGTTTCCTTGACTTTTTGCACAATATCAAGATAAGGCATGCCGGGCTTAACCATGACCATATCGGCTCCTTCGCTTAAATCTTGATAGATTTCTTGTAATGCTTCATTACTATTTGCAGGGTCGAGCTGGTAGGTTTTTTTGTTTCCACCTTTTATATTTGGGGCTGAACCAACGGCATCACGGAATGGGCCATAAAAACAAGATGCATACTTGGCCGAATAAGCCATGATTTGAGTATTAGCAAATCCTTGTTTTTCTAGCTCATTACGTATTGCACCAATGCGTCCATCCATCATATCGCTTGGCGCAATAATGTCTGCGCCTGCTTCCGCTTGCATTAATGCCTGTTTAACTAACGTTTCAACAGAGGTGTCATTTTGTACATAGCCTTGTTCGTCAATAATGCCGTCTTGTCCATGTGTAGTATAAGGGTCTAGTGCAACATCAGTTAGTATTCCCAGCTCTGGAAATTCTTTTTTTAGTGCGCGAATCGCTTTTGGTACCAAGCCATTTTTGTTATACGCTTCTTGTGCAAGTGGTGTTTTTTTTGTCGATTCTATCGCTGGAAATAATGAAAGAACAGGAATTCCTAATTTAGCTACTTGTTCTGCTTCTTTTAATAGTATATCAATACTTATTCTATTAACGTTTGGCATTGAAGTTACAGGTTCTGTAATATTATTTCCTTCAACAATAAAAACTGGATAAATTAGATCGTTAACTGTTAAGCTGTGCTCTGCAACCATACGTCGGCTAAATTCATGAGTACGATTACGGCGTAAACGACGATTGGGATATAGTCCAGTTATTAATGATGGCATGAAAGACTCCTGATTATTTTTATAGGTTTTATGTATTATCTGATGCTATATGTCGATTAGCAAATTAATTTGCTTTCTTACAATAATTCTATTTTTTACTTTACAAGATATATTGATTAGAGGTAAAATTGCGCACTAATTTTAGTCCCTTGTGATATTAAACAAATTTGAGGTGAGAGGCACATGCCAGTAATTAAAGTACGTGAAAATGAACCTTTCGATGTAGCGCTACGTCGTTTTAAACGTTCTTGCGAAAAAGCAGGAGTTTTAGCTGAAGTTCGTAACCGTGAATTTTACGAAAAACCAACAACTGTTCGTAAACGCGCAAAAGCAGCTGCAGTTAAACGTCATGCTAAAAAATTAGAAAGAGAAAACGCGCGTCGTACTCGTCTATACTAATATTTTGGATATTATTTATACTGAAAACTAAAATTGATATTAAAAATCAATTTATTATTTTTTTAATATAAAGAATTCTAACAAGCCGTATTTTTGATACGGCTTGTTTTATTTTTATAACACCAAAATTGGTTAGAATTTATCATGAAAGGCCATATTCCTCGCGATTTTACTTTAGATTTGATAGCTCGCACAAATATTCTTGATGTGATCGGCAAACGTGTAAAAATGAAAAAAAAGGGGAATAATTATTTTGGTTGTTGCCCTTTTCATGATGAAAAAACCGCTTCTTTTTCATTAAGTGAAAAAAAACAAATTTATTATTGCTTTGGTTGTGGCGCATCTGGTTCGGTAGTGAATTTTTTGATGCAATACGAGCATTTATCTTTTCCTGAAGCAATTGAAGAATTAGCTAGTATGCAGGGGATTAGAGTCCCTTATATAGACGCGGAGAATAATCAAATCGATCAATCTAAAAAGATTGAATCTCGAAATTTCCGTCGTGATTTATATACATTAATGGCTAAAATAACTAATTTTTACCAACAACAATTATCTCTACCTACTTCAACCGAAGCTCGTAAATATCTTGAACAGCGAGGGTTGAATTCTGAAATTATTACCAGATATAAGATCGGTTTTGCACCTAATGAGTGGCGAATGACATCACAAAATGTGGTTAAAAGTTATTCTGAAACAGTGCTTTATGAACGTGCTGGCATGTTGGTTACTACTGATAATGGTAATCGATATGATCGCTTTCGGGGCCGGATTATGTTTCCTATTCGTGATAGGCAAGGCAATGTGATTGCATTTGGTGGGCGAACTATTATTAATGATTCAGCTAAATATATTAATTCTCCTGAAACACCGATTTTTCATAAAGGATTTCAGTTGTATGGTCTTTATGAAGCACAAGAAATTAATCGTAATCCTCAGCAATTGATAGTTGTTGAAGGCTATATGGATGTGGTTTCACTTGCTCAATATGGTATTGATTATGCCGTTGCAGCTTTAGGTACGGCAACATCTGAAGAGCATATTAAATTATTATTTAGAGCAACAGATTCAGTAATATTTTGTTATGACGGCGATAATGCTGGACGAAGTGCCGCTTGGCGAGCACTTAATGTTTTATTGCCTTGTTTGATAGACGGTAAGAAAATTGCTTTCGCATTTTTGCCACAAGATGAAGATCCAGATAGTCTTGTTCGTAAAATTGGTAAAGATGGTTTTGAAGATTATTTAAGCGAAGCATCAAATTTATCAAAATTCTTATTTGATGAAATTTTGAAACAGGTTGACTTAAAAACGGCTGAAGGAAAAGCTAAATTGAGCTCTTTAGCTCTACCATTACTTGATCAAATTAATGCAAAAGTTTTTAGATTAAATTTGTTACAACAACTTGGAAATTATTTAGGCTTACTTGATGTGTCTCAACTAGAACAATTAATGCATGAAAATCGAGCTAAAGGTGAACAGAAAGTAAATGAAAAAGCGCCTGTATCACAAATTAAATTAACTACGATGCGTGTTTTAATTGGTTTATTACTTCAATATCCTAATCTTGCTGAGCAAGTTTCTGATATTAATGTGATTCGTCAAGTGAAAATGGCTGGTATAGAGATCTTTATTGAATTACTTGAATTATGTCAACGTTACCCTAATATAACGACAGCACAAATATTAACAGAATGTATAGATAGACCGTTTTATAAACAGCTAAATCGTTTGTCAACGTGGGATTGTCATTATCAAGATGATGAAATAGACTCAATTTTTTCACATACTTTAAAAGAGTTATATGATAATATACTGGCCCAAAGGCAAGATGAACTGATCGCAAAAGAGAGAGTCTCCGGCTTAAGTACCGTAGAGAAAAAAGAATTGGCGACCTTAATACTTGTTTTATCAAAAAAAGACTAAATATATAGGGTATATGTGGATTCCAGATAGTGTTCTACATATATGATATAGATGACTAAATAACTAAAGTGGATACCTTTTATGGAGCAAAATTCTCAATCACAGTTAAAACTCCTTATCATCCGAGGCAAGGAGCTAGGATACTTGACCTATGCTGATGTCAACGATCACTTACCGGAAGAGATTATTGATTCAGATCAGATTGAAGATATTATCCAAATGATCAATGATATGGGGATTCAAGTTCTTGAAGAAGCCCCTGATTCTGATGAGTTATTACTTTCAGATAATGTCCCTGATGAAGAAGCCGTTGAGGCAGCAACAGCATTAGTATTATCTAATGTTGAGTCAGAAATTGGTAGAACAACCGATCCTGTTCGTATGTACATGCGTGAAATGGGTGCCGTTGAACTGTTGACTCGCGAAGGCGAAATCGATATTGCTAAACGTATTGAAGATGGTATTAATCAGGTTCAAACTTCAGTATCAGAATATCCTGAGGCTATTACTTACCTTTTAGAGCAATATAATTTAATTGAAAGTGGACAAGTCCGTTTATCTGATTTGATCACTGGTTTTGTTGATCCTAATGCCGAAGAAGTCGCTGAGGAATTGCCGGAAGATTTAGATGTTAGTGATCCTGAAATTGAAATTGATGATAGTGACGATGAAAGTGAAGATGAAGAAAGTGATTCTTCAACCGATGACGATGTTTCTATTGATCCTGAAGTTGCGAAAGCTAAATTTGCTGAATTAAAGGTGCAACACGATAAAACTTCTGAAGCGATTAAAAAATATGGCCGAGCTCATAAAAAAGCGCAAAAAGAGATCGAAAATCTATCAGAGATCTTTAAACAATTTCGTTTAGTTGCCAAACAGTTTGATATTCTTGTCAATAACATGAGATGCATGATGGATCGTGTTAGAACTCATGAACGTGCGATTATGAAAATTTGTGTTGAACGATGCAAAATGCCGAAAAAACAGTTTATGACTTATTTTACCAGTAATGAAAATAACATGAATTGGTATAAGAAAGCGTTAACTTCAAAAAATGCATTTGCGGCTAATTTGAAAGATTTTGATAATGAAATTGAAGCTCAAGTTAATTTGTTGCAACAAATAGAAACCGAAACGAATCTTTCTATTGAGCAAATTAAAGATATCAATCGACGTATGTCTATTGGTGAAGCTAAAGCACGCCGAGCCAAGAAAGAGATGGTTGAGGCTAACTTACGACTTGTTATTTCGATTGCTAAAAAATATACCAATCGTGGATTACAATTTTTAGATCTTATCCAAGAAGGCAATATCGGTTTGATGAAAGCTGTTGATAAGTTTGAGTATCGTCGTGGTTATAAATTCTCAACTTATGCAACTTGGTGGATTAGGCAAGCTATTACGCGTTCAATTGCTGACCAAGCTAGAACAATTCGTATTCCGGTACATATGATTGAAACAATTAATAAGTTAAATCGTATTTCACGTCAAATGCTACAAGAAATTGGACGTGAACCAACACCAGAAGAGTTGTCTGAGCGTATGCAAATGCCAGAAGATAAAATTCGTAAGGTACTTAAAATTGCTAAAGAACCAATTTCAATGGAAACGCCAGTTGGTGATGATGAAGATTCACATTTAGGTGATTTTATTGAAGATACTGCACTTGAACAACCGTTAGATGCCGCAACTTCTGAGAGCTTACGTAGTGCTACGCGTGATATTTTATCAGGATTAACACCAAGAGAAGCAAAAGTGTTACGTATGCGATTTGGTATTGATATGAATACCGACCATACACTGGAAGAAGTTGGTAAACAATTTGATGTAACTCGTGAGCGTATTCGTCAGATTGAAGCTAAGGCATTACGAAAATTACGTCATCCAAGCCGTTCCGATGTGCTTCGTAGCTTTTTAGAATAAATTTTATCATTTGTATATCGCCACTTTTGTGGCGTTTTTTTTACTAAAGATTCTAAAAATATGAATATACTACAACGTTTTAAGATCGATCCATTCTTGTTGGTACTCATTTGTGTTGTGGTTACAGCTAGTTTGTTTCCTTGTAAGGGGCAAGCTAAAGTTATTTTTGAATATCTCACAACATTTGCTATTGGCTTATTATTCTTTATGCATGGTGCTAAGCTTTCTTTTCAGGCGATTGTTATTGGTATAAAAAATTGGCGATTACATTTGGTTATTTTTACAACTACTTTTGTTATTTTCCCGATTCTTGGAATAATGATGCAAGTGTTGGTTCCCAATTTTTTACCGAAAAACCTTTATTTAGGTTTTGTTTATCTTTGTATATTGCCTGCAACGGTTCAATCAGCTATAGCGTTTACCTCAATAGCGAAAGGCAATGTGGCAGCTGCTATTTGTAGTGCTTCAGCATCAACGTTATTAGGCGTATTTATTTCTCCAATTTTAGTTGGCTTATTAATGAGTACTGAATCTTCTAGTTCCATGAATATGCTAGATGCAATTGCTTCTATCATGTTGAAACTAATGTTGCCATTTGTACTTGGTCACTTATCAAGGCGCTTTATAGGTCAATGGGTGGATAAATATAAACGTATTATCTCTAAGACTGATCGCCTTTCGATTCTATTGGTTGTCTATGTTGCTTTTAGTGATGCTGTTGCAAATGGCATTTGGACGCAGATTAGTTTGTTATCGCTTTTAGAAATTATTTTTTATTCCATTGTACTATTAACTATTGTTTTATTAATAACTACTTATGGTTCAAGATTACTCGGTTTTAATAAAGAAGATGAAATCACGATTGTGTTCTGTGGTTCAAAAAAGAGCTTAGCTAGTGGTATTCCCATGGCTAGTGTTATCTTTCCTATGTCGGTAATGGGTATAATGATCCTACCTTTAATGATATTTCATCAAGTGCAATTAATGGTTTGTGCAGTGTTAGCTACACATTATGCAAAACGAAAAATGTAAAATTTGTTTTGCTCATTACCTTATTCTCAAGGATAATAGGGACTCTATTAACAACAGAAAGATTTATTATGTTACATCTATTTGCTGAATTAGAATTCTCGACCATTATATTATTGGGATTTGCGTTGTTTTTTGTTCTCTTTTATGAAGCCATTAATGGATTTCATGATACTGCTAATGCTGTTGCTACCGTAATTTATACAAGAGCACTAAAAGAACAACTTGCTGTTTTTATGGCCGGTATGTTTAACTTTTTTGGTGTATTACTTGGTGGGTTGAGTGTTGCTTATGCCATCGTTCATCTATTGCCTACTGATTTATTACTTAATGTCAGCTCAACTCATGGACTGGCTATGGTCTTTTCTATTCTATTTGCTGCAATCATTTGGAATTTAGGAACTTGGTATGTTGGTATTCCCGCATCAAGCTCACACACATTAATTGGTTCAATTATAGGGGTGGCTCTTGCTAACGCATTTATTATGGATACTTCGATAATAAATGCCCTCAATATTCCCAAAATGATTCAAATCTTTTTGTCATTAATTATTTCTCCTGTGGTTGGTCTTGTAATTGCTGGGTTGATGATTTTTTTATTGCGAAAATACTGGACTCGTAAAAGCCAAAGTAAAAAAAGCAGTAAAAAGCGAGAACGCATCTTTATGACACCGGAACAACGTGAAAAACTCTATGGTAAGAAGAAACCTCCTTTTTGGATTCGCATTATGCTTATTATCTCAGCTGCAGGCGTAAGTTTTTCACATGGTGCTAATGACGGTCAAAAAGGTATTGGTCTCTTAATGTTAGTATTAATGGGGATTGCTCCTGCAGGTTTTATCGTTAATATGAACGCTTCGACTTATGACATTACTAACACGCGTAATGCTGTCCATGCTATTCAAGAATACTTTGTAGAGCATAATGATGATCTAACAGAGGTAATTGGTAAACAACCTGTATTAGATACCAATATTGTTTTAGATGACTTAAATAAATATCATTGTGATTATTCACATTCGTTTACCACCCTAGGTATTGCTAATCATTTATTTAATAAAATAAATGATTATGATTCACTAACGGTTGAGCAACGTTCGCAAGCCCGACGCATTTTACTTTGTTTATCTGATACTGTATCGCATGTGGCTAAACAGCCCAATGTGTCTTCAGAAGATAAGCAGTATTTAAAATCTTTGAAGGGTGATTTACTTAAAACCGTTGAGTATGCACCAATTTGGATTATTATTGCGGTTGCTTCAGCGTTAGCTGTTGGGACAATGATTGGTTGGCGCCGTGTGGCTATAACTATTGGTGAAAAAATTGGTAAAAAAGGGATGACTTATGCGCAAGGGGTATCAGCGCAAATCACAACGGCCTTATCAATTGGGATTGCAAGTTATACGGGGATGCCTGTATCTACAACTCAAGTGCTTTCGTCATCAGTTGCCGGAACAATGATCGTTGATGGTGGCGGAGTACAAAGTAAAACCATTAAAAATATTGCGTTAACATGGGTTTTAACACTCCCAATTTCGATTTTGTTATCTGGATCGCTTTTTTGGCTTGCTCAAAAATTAATTTAGTAGTAAAAGTAGGGTACTGGTTTTAATTTACTTGAGCGTTAAAAATAGGAAGGAGAAAAGTATCATGGCTTATAAACATATATTAGTCGCAGTTGATTTGTCACCTGAAAGTGAAGTACTTGTAGAAAAAGCCGTTTCTATGGCCAGACCATATAATGCTCAAATATCATTGATTCATGTTGGTATTAATTATTCAGATCTTTACACCGGTTTAGTTGATATCAATATGAATGATATGAAAGATCGAATCACTGAAGATGCTCATCTTGCATTGAATAACTTAGCAAATGATGCAGGCTATCCTATTGCTCATACTCTTTCGGGTAATGGGGAATTTGACCAAGTGTTAATTGAAGCCATTCACGAATATAACATTGATTTAGTTGTATGTGGTCATCATCAGGATTTTTGGAGTAAATTAATGTCTTCCGCTCGTCAACTTATCAATAATACTCATATCGATACTTTGATTGTTCCGTTAAAAGATGATGAACCTGTGGAAGAAGCTGCTAAATGAAGTATTCAATACAAACCCGCTTAATTAGCGGGTTTTTTATAAGTATTTTATAAATAAGTTTGTAAAAATTTTCAGGAAAGTATGTGTTTAAGTATATTTTTATTTACTATTTTCTAGTTTATGTAAATACACTTAAATTGTTATTTAGCCAATGAGGAGATTTAATGTGAATATTGCTTTAGTTACTGGTGCATCTTCTGGCTTTGGGGAAGCTATTTGTCGTAAGCTTATAGCTGATGGTTATAAAGTTGTTGGCGTAGCTAGACGTGCAGATAAACTACAAAATCTTGCAGATGATTTAGGTTCTAATTTTTTGTCATTACCATTAGATATAACTAAAAAAGATGCAGTGAGCTCCATTTTGTTACAATTACCTAAAGAATTCCAAACAATTGATATTTTGATTAATAACGCTGGTTTAGCTTTAGGTTTAGATCCAGCTTATGAAGCAGATTACAGCGATTGGGTAACAATGATTGATACTAATATTATTGGGTTAGTAAATCTAACTCGACAAATTTTACCTCAGATGGTTGAGCGTAATTTAGGTTATATTATTAATCTTGGTTCTGTTGCAGGTACTTATGCCTATAAAGGTGGAAATGTTTATGGTGCATCTAAAGCCTTTGTTAAACAGTTTAGTGCTAATTTGCGTACAGATTTATTAGGAAAAAAAGTGCGTGTCACCAATATTGAACCTGGATTATGTGGTGGTACAGAGTTTTCCAATATTCGTTTTCATGGTGATAATCAGAAAGCGGCAGCGGTTTATCAAGGTGTAGCGTTTATTACCCCAGAAGATATTGCTAATACTGTTTCATGGTTAATTAATACACCGGAACATTTCAATGTCAATTCAATTGAAATAATGCCTGTTGCACAAGCTCCGGCTGGATTGTCTGTTTGTAAAGAAGTTGACTAATAACATACCCATTGGCATTGTGTTTTGCATGTATATTTTTATTAAAAATTAAAAAAATTTGTTTAGTAAACAAAATAGGCTTGCACTTCTGTGAATGGGTTGCTATTCTTTCTTCTTGTAATTTTGATTGAGGTTTATGGCAATGACATTTTCTGAAGTAACGAAAACATTTGCGACTAGTTTGCCGGGTACAGATAGTTATGTAAAACTACGAAAGGCAATGAGAGCACTAATTCAAGAAGACCCAAAAAATGCTTCGGTTTATTTTTTGATTTTTGGATTTGCTCGTACATATGTTATGTTATATGAAGATCAAGAAGTATCACCTCAATTTGCCGAGGATAATCAAAAATTGATGTTATCGTATCTCAATATCTTAGATGAAGCTCTAAAAAAACAAGATGCTCAAAGCATATATCAAGCATTAAACAAAGTTGTCAATGAGTACGAAAATAGTAAAAAGGTTTTTTAAAATTACAGCCTGACATGAAAATGTCGGGCTGTTTTGTTTATAGTTTCAGGGAAAAATTTTTAGGAAAAATAATGATTATTTCAATCCATATGACAAATATTATTGGCACCTTAGGTACTATTACGCAATCTAGGGCGGGGTGATTTTTCCAAAAAATATTCAAAAACCCGCCTAAGAAAGGCGGGTTTTTTTGTTATATGTAAAAATTTATATAAAAAATAAATGTAGCTAGAAAATAAAATTACAACTAACGTTATAACGCTAAAAGGTTTTCTTAATACCTATCGACATAACAAGGTCGAATAAACTGTATTTTGAATCATAATGGGCATAAATTAAGATAATAAGTAAGGTGTGATATGAAAGTTTTAAAATTTGGAGGAACCTCTGTTGCTAATGCAGAACGTTTTTTACGAGTGGCAGAAATCATTGAAAATAATGCTAAACAAGAGCAAACAGCTACTGTTTTATCGGCACCTGCTAAAATTACCAACCATTTAGTTGCTATGGTTGAAAAAACAGTCGCTAAGCAAGATATAAAAAGTAATATTTATGATGCTGAAAAAATATTTGCCGATCTATTAGCTGGTATTGCAAAAGTGCAACCGAATTTCGCTTATGAAGAAATGAAACGTTTTGCATTAAATGAATTAAATAATGTAAAGCAATTACTTGAAGGCGTTGCTTTACTCGGTCAATGTCCTGATAGTATTAATGCGTCAATTATTTGCCGTGGAGAAAAACTATCAATTGCCATTATGCAAGAACTTCTTAAAGCAAAAGGTCACACCATCACGGTAATCGATCCTGTTGCGATGCTTATTGCAGAAGGTGATTATTTAGAATCGACTGTTGATATACCACAGTCAACACACAGAATTGCTGAAATGAATATTCCACAAGATAATTTTATCTTAATGCCAGGTTTTACTGCCGGTAATGAAAAAGGTGAATTAGTTGTACTTGGACGTAATGGTTCTGATTATTCAGCAGCTGTGCTTGCGGCATGTTTAAGAGCAAATAGTTGCGAAATTTGGACTGATGTTGATGGTGTTTATACTTGTGATCCTCGTATTGTGCCAGATGCTAAATTACTAAAAACGATGTCTTATCAAGAGGCGATGGAACTTTCATATTTTGGTGCAAAAGTACTTCATCCAAGAACTATCTTACCTATTGCTCAATTTCAAATCCCTTGTTTAATTAAAAATACGAATAACCCTGATGCACCAGGAACACTTATTGGTGCGAATGTTGTTGATTCAACCACTCCAGTAAAAGGTATCACTAATTTAAATAATATGGCAATGATAAACGTATCAGGTCCGGGTTTAAAAGGTATGGTTGGTATGTCGGCACGTGTTTTTTCTGCGATGTCTTATGCTGGTATTTCAGTTGTACTTATTACTCAATCATCATCCGAATACAGCATTAGTTTTTGTGTGCCACAAACCGAACTTTATCGAGCAGAAGAGGCTTTGAGCGATGAGTTTTATTTAGAATTAAAAGATGGATTACTTGAACCAATCGAAGTTATAGAAAAGCTTGCTATTATTTCTGTTGTTGGTGATGGTATGCGGACACTACGTGGTTTATCTGCTAATTTCTTTACAGCATTAGCCAGAGCTAATATTAATATTGTTGCTATAGCACAAGGTTCATCTGAACGTTCAATTTCGGTCGTTGTTGATAATGATGTTGCAGTTATGGGTGTACGTGTTGCCCATCAAATGTTGTTTGGTACCGATAAAATGCTAGATGTTTTTGTTATTGGCGTTGGTGGTGTTGGTGGAGCACTTATTGATCAAATTGGACGTCAACAAAAATGGCTTAAAAATAAACAAATTGATTTACGAGTGTGTGGCTTGTTTAACTCTAAACACAGCATAACCAATCGAGACGGCATTGATCTTAGTCATTGGCGTGACCAAATTAAGCAGAGTGAAATGAATTATTCTTTAGATAGCATTATCGAATTTGCTAAAAATAATAGACTACTTAATCCAATTTTGGTGGATTGTACTTCAAGTAGTGAAGTATCTAACAAATATGCAGATTTTTTAGCTAACGGTTTTCATGTGGTTACGCCAAATAAAAAAGCTAATACTAGTTCAATGGCTTATTATTTACGCTTACGTCAAGAAGCGGAAAAAAGTAAGCGTAAATTCCAATATGATACTAATGTAGGGGCAGGGTTACCAGTAATTGAAAATCTTCAAAATCTACTTAATGCAGGTGATGAATTAATCAAGTTTTCGGGAATTTTGTCGGGATCGCTTTCTTTTATATTTGGTAAACTTGATGAGGGCATGTTACTGTCTGAAGCAACTAAATTGGCTAAAGAGAAAGGTTTTACTGAACCTGATCCTCGTGATGACTTATCAGGCACCGATGTTGCTAGGAAATTGTTAATTTTAGCACGGGAAGCAGGATTGCAATTAGAACTTGATCAAATCAATGTCGAATCGGTTTTACCTGCTGAGTATGCCCGAGGTAGCATCGATGAGTTTATGGCTAAATTACCGCAGCTAGATGCAGAATTTAAAGTAAAATCTGAACAGGCAGCAAAAGAAGGTAAAGTATTACGTTATGTGGGTAGTATAGAAAACCATCAATGTAGTGTTAAAATTGAAGCTGTTGATAGTGAAGATCCTCTTTATAAAATTAAAAATGGTGAAAATGCCTTAGCTTTTTATACTCGTTATTACCAACCTATTCCACTTGTATTACGTGGTTATGGGGCGGGTAATGATGTTACTGCAGCTGGCGTTTTTGCTGATATTTTACGAACAACATCAGGCAAAATCGGAGGTTAAATGTTCCATAAATCTTTAACTGTTTATGCTCCTGCATCCATGGCTAATATTAGCGTTGGTTTTGATATATTAGGGGCAGCAATTAGCCCGATTAGTGGAGCTATGCTTGGTGACTGTATTACAGTTGAATCTGCTAACGAATTTTCTCTTACTTGCAAAGGTAAATTTGTTCAAAAACTACCAAGTGATCCAAAATACAATATTGTATTTCAATGTTGGCAGCGATTTTGTCAAGCAATAGGTAAAGCTTTACCTGTCCATATGACACTAGAGAAAAACATGCCCATTGGTTCCGGTTTAGGTTCAAGTGCCTGTTCTGTAGTTGGTGCATTAGTTGCTTTGAATGAATTTTTTGATAAGCCTTTAAATGAATTTGAAATGCTTTTTATAATGGGCGAACTTGAGGGGCGTATTTCAGGTAGTGTGCATTACGATAATGTTGCGCCTTGCTATTTAGGCGGTATGCAACTTATCCTTGATGAAATGGATATAATCAGCCAACCAATTCCTCATTTTGAAGATTGGTATTGGATTATGGCATATCCCGGTATAAAAGTATCAACGGCTGAAGCTCGTGCAATTTTACCCGCTTTGTACCAAAAATCAGATTGTGTTGCTCATGGGCGATATGTTGGTGGATTTATTCATGCTTGCTATACCAAACAACCAAAATTGGCAGCATCAATGTTGTGTGACAATATTGCTGAACCTTATCGTAAACAGCTATTACCTAATTTTGATGAAACACAAAAACGAGTTAAGCAACTTGGCGCTTTGTCATCGGGTATTTCGGGATCAGGGCCAACAATGTTTGTGATTGCTGATAAACTTGAAACAGCTGAGCAAATTGAATTATTACTTAAAAAATATTATTTGCAAAATGATGAAGGTTTTACTCATATTTGTAAAATTGATACTCAAGGTGCAAGAGTTATTTAGGTTTTTTATTATAAAAATAGGTCTAAAACTAGAAAAACGCCAACTTTTATTGATTAAACTGATATCAGTAAGATTACATAATTAAAGCATAAAGATAATTGGAACATATTATGAAATTATATAATTTAAAAGATCATTCAGAGCAAGTTAGCTTTGCACAAGCAGTTCAACAAGGATTAGGAAGAGGGCAAGGCTTATTTTTCCCTCAAGAATTGCCTAAGTTTTCATTAGTTGAAATTGAGTCGTTATTAAAACTTGATTTTATTACTCGTAGCGCCAAAATCTTATCTGCTTTTATTGGTGATGAGATTAGCAGTAATGATATGTATAGACTTGTTAAAAATGCATTTCAATTTCCAGCCCCAGTAGCCTCAGTAGAAGCGGATATTGGTTCATTAGAGTTATATCATGGACCAACATTAGCATTTAAAGACTTTGGTGGACGCTTTATGGCACAAGCGTTAGTGCAGGTCGCTGCTGATAAAAAAATTACTATTTTGACAGCTACTTCTGGTGATACTGGTGCGGCCGTTGCTCACGCGTTTTATCATTTACCAAATATTCGCGTCGTGATTTTATATCCAGAAGGTAAAATTAGTCCATTACAAGAAAAGTTATTTTGTACTTTGGGTGATAATATTCATACAATCGCTATTCAAAGTGACTTTGATGCTTGCCAAGCACTAGTTAAGAAAGCATTTGATGATGATGAATTAAAAACTAAAATTGGCTTAAATTCTGCTAACTCAATTAATATTAGCCGATTATTAGCACAAGTTTGTTACTATTTTGAAGCTTTTGCACAACTAACATCAACCCAACGTGAACAGTTGGTTATTTCTGTGCCGAGTGGTAATTTTGGCGACTTAACAGCAGGTCTACTAGCGAAAACAATGGGATTACCTATTAAACGCTTTATTGCCGCAACGAATGCCAATGATACAGTACCTCGTTATTTAGAAACTGGTAAGTGGGAACCTCACGCAACCATTGCAACATTATCGAATGCAATGGATGTAAGCCAGCCAAATAATTGGCCCCGTATTGAAGAGATTTATAAGCGCGAGGGATGGGCTCTTAAATCACTTGGTCATGCTACTGTTTCTGATGAAGTTGCTAAGCAGACTGTTTGTGAACTTTATCAAAAAGGTTACTTATCTGAACCTCATGGTGCAATTGCTTATCGTGCACTGCGTGAACAGTTACAAGAGGGTGAATATGGACTATTTTTAGGTACGGCACATCCAGCAAAATTTAAAGAAGTTGTTGAAGATATTCTAGGTAAATCTGTTCCACTTCCTGAAGGGTTAGCAGAACGGTCTGATATGACGTTACTTTCTCATCATATGCCTGATGATTTTGCTAAATTAAGGGATTTTCTCATTAAATTAAATTGGTAAGTATTTTATGCCATCAGATAGGTGGCTAAATATTTAATAAAACGAACTGAATTTATTAAATTCTTAATGACTAGTAAATTTTCATCATTATATATTTTATACCATCGATGACAAAACTAACATTACAATAATTAGACCCTTGTTTAAATCAAAATTTTCGGATATTGTAATGATTATTTTGTTACCGTAAGGATACATTTATGCACTGTCCTTTTTGCAATGCAGATGATACAAAGGTGATTGATTCACGTCTTGTCGGTGAAGGATTTCAAGTTCGTCGTAGACGACAATGTGTTGAATGTAATGAAAGATTTACTACATTTGAAGCAGCTGAATTGATTATGCCTAATGTCGTTAAAAGTAATAAAGTTCGCGAACCATTCAATGAAGATAAATTACGTAATGGTATGAAAAGGGCTCTTGAAAAACGCCCGGTTAGTTTTGATGCCATTGAAGATGCAATTACACGTATAAAATCTAAACTAAGAGCAACAGGTGAACGTGAGATCCCAGCCAAATTAATTGGTGATTATGTGATTGAAGAACTAAAAAACCTAGACAAAATTGCGTATATCCGTTTTGCTTCAGTCTATTTTAGCTTTGATGACATTGAACAATTTAGTAATGAAATTGCTAAGTTACAACAAAAATAGCCATCCAGATAATAATGATACATAATAACGATCATTTTTACATGCAACAAGCGATTGAGCTAGCTAAGCTTGGTCGTTTTACAACATCTCCTAATCCTAACGTTGGTTGTGTGATTGTAAAAGATAATAAAATTATTGGTCACGGTTATCATCAAAAAGCTGGTGAGCCTCATGCCGAAATTTATGCATTACAAATGGCTGGTGAAAATGCTAAAGGTGCAACGGCTTATGTAACACTAGAACCGTGTAGCCATTTTGGTCGAACGCCGCCATGTGCTGATGCGCTTATTGAAGCCGGTGTTACACGTGTGGTTATTGCTATGCAAGATCCTAATCCTAATGTTGCAGGTAATGGTATTAAGCGGTTGAAAGAAGCTGGAATAGATGTCATGATTGGCGTTTTAACTGAGCAAGCCGAAGCGATTAATAAAGGCTTTTTAAAACGTATGCGGACGGGTTTGCCATATGTACAACTTAAACTCGCTACGTCTCTTGATGGTAAAGTTGCCATGGCATCAGGTGAAAGCAAATGGATAACCTCAAGCGTGGCAAGGCAAGATGTACAACAATTTAGAGCACAAGCAAGTTGTATTTTAAGTACTTGTACCACCGTGCAAGCTGATAATGCAAGTTTAACAGTTAGATATCATCAGTTACCTGATGAAATAAAAAAAATCTACCTACCAGAAAAAATCCGACAACCTATTCGTGTCATTATTGACAGTCAAGATCGGTTAATGGGTAGCGAAAATATTTTCAATCAGCCAGGTGATACATGGGTAGTACGAAAAAAAAATAGCTTTATTGCAAAGCAAAACACCAAATTAATTATAGAGCCATCTAGTTGTAAAAAAATAGATTTATCTAAATTGTTTGTACTATTAGCTGAAAAACAAATAAATTCGGTTTGGGTTGAAGCTGGTGCTCATCTTGCAGGAGCATTGATAGAGCAAGATTTAGTGGATGAATTGATTATTTATTACGCACCCAAATTACTTGGTCATAATGCGTTAGATATGTGTATATTGCCGAATCTGAAAAGGCTTTCATTTGCACCACAATTTCATTTTGAATCGATTGCTATGGTGGGAGATGATTTACGAGTGGTTTTAAAAAGAAAGCGATTTTCCACTTTGGTAAACAATTAATAATTTTTTCAATAACATTTAAAACTAAATATTGAGTAATAATTTATCCTGTATGTATCAAAACAAATTTTACTTAAACTATTACGTAGTTAGCCAGTGTTAGATTCGCTTTCAATAGCCGTGTAAAATCCCATGAGTATAAACGAGGTTACTTACGGGATTATTAATACTAACTACCTTGAAGAATTGCTAATAAATCCTCAGGAGTTTTAACTGCGTGAATTCTTGTTAGCGTATCTTCAGCAATCACTGCTTGGGTTAGTTGACGTAAAATATCTAAATGTTCATTGGCTTTTGCAGCAATACCAATGACAACATAAGCTATATTATTATCTTCGTCCCAATTGATTCCTTCAGGATAGTATATGACTTTGATTCCAGTTTGGATAACACTATCACGTTTTTCCGTTGTGCCGTGTGGAATGGCGATTCCGTTACCTAAAAAAGTCGAAATTTGTTTATCACGATCAAACATTGCTTGGGTATAGTCATCTTTGACCACTCCAGCTTGAATCATTTTTTCTGATACCTCTTTAATTGCTTCTTTTTTAGAATAGGATCCAGTTACGATTGAAATATCATGTACTGTCAAATTTAATGTGCTCATTTCTATTCCTTACTAAATTGAATATACCGAAATAAATCGGTATATTTCTTGATTGATTAAACTGATTTTTTGGCAACTAATTGTCGATTTTGATGAATACGTACTAAACCTAATAAAATAGCGCCAACTAGTGCTCCTACGAAGATACAGCCTACCCATAAAAATGGTTTATTAACCAATGGCAGAACCAAAAATCCTCCATGTGGTGCAGGCACTTGAATTTGACATATGAATGTCAATACTGATGCAATTGCAGAAGATAACATCATAATTGGAATTACTCGCAAAGGATCCTTAGCCGCAAATGGGATTGCACCTTCTGTAATATGTGTCGAACCTAAAACATAGTTAACAAGTCCTGCAGCACGTTCTTCTTCTGTGAAAGCTTTGCTGCGGAAAATAGTGGTAGAGAATGCGATAACAAAGGGTGGTACTATACAAGCAGCAGACACACCTGCCATGAAATAGAAATTTCCTTCACCTAACAACATAGTGCCAGTAACATACGCTGCTTTATTAACAGGACCACCAAAGTCAAACGAACACATTGCTCCAATAACAATGCCGAGTAAAACAGGATTTGCAGATTGTAATGATTCAAGGAAAGATTTCATTCCATTATTAATACTTGCAATTGGACCTCCAAGTAAAAACATACCTGCACCGATAACAAATACACCAATTAATGGCATAATAAAAATCGATTTAAGTCCTTCAAATGAACGAGGTAATCCATCTAACATTTTTTTGACATAAAGCATTAAATAGCCTGCTGCAAAACCAGCTATAATTCCGCCTAAAAATCCTGCACCGGTAATATTGGCAATTAAGCCACCAACAAAACCAGCCACCATGCCAGGTTTTCCGCCTATTGAATAGGCAATAAATCCAGTAAAGATTGGCACCATTATGCCAAATGCTTGCCCACCTATTTTCATTAACAATGCAGCAAATTCATTATATTGGGCATTATTAGGGTCGGCTGAATAGATTCCCCATAAAAATGATAAAGCAATTAGTACTCCACCAGCGACAACAAATGGTAGCATGTTTGACACACCATTCATTAAGTGTTTATAGATTTGGCGTCCAATCGATTCTTTTACTTCTACTTGTTTTGATGAAGCCGTATTATTAGTGCTATTTTGTGCTCCTTTACGAACAGAAACTGTACCTGACATAATTTTTTCGATTAGTGCTGTAGCTTTATGGATACCATCTTTAACGGATACTTCAATCACGGGTAAGCCATTAAAGCGATCTGGATTGACATCTTTATCTGCTGCAATAATAACGCCAAGTGCATTGACAATATCAGCATCCGTAATGGCATTATCAACGCCACTTGCACCATTGGTTTCCACTTTAATTTCGACTCCGGCCTTTTGAGCCGCTGATTTTAAGGCCTCTTCAGCCATATAGGTATGTGCAATACCGGTTGGGCAGCCTGTAACGGCTAATATTTTTTTCATAACAACCTCCTTTACTTGATTTGGGTAACCTCAAGTTGATCCATATAAATATTTATTTTATTTAGTAAACCTAATCCGTCTGATTCTGCAACGTTAGCACCTGTTGCTGAGGCTTTTTTTATGGCTTTTTCAATATGTTGGTGTTCAGGTAGCCATTCACTAAGAAAGGCAGCTAGTGACGCATCACCGGCACAAGCCGAGCTAATTAATTTTATTTTTACAGTATTGCAAAACCAAATATTTGTCCCATTAGAAAAGTAAAGCCCTTTATCGCCCATGGTTAATAAAATATTTCTCGCTCCTTGTGAGTGAATATTTTCTAGTGCAGCAATGACTTGTGATTTTGTTTTCGTTTCAAAGCCAAAAATTTCTTTTACTTCATCATCATTAGGTTTAATTAATAGTGGTTTATAGGAGAGTAAATCACTTAATTTGGGGTGACTAATATCAAGAATAACTTGAATATTTTTTTTGCTACATAAATTTAAAATAGTCTCGTAATATTCCGATTCAATATTATTTGGCAAGCTACCACTGATGACTAAATAACTATTATTAACCAGTGATTCAATAATAGTTAGCATTTCTGTTTTTTTATCATTAGGTATAAGCGGACCTTTACTGACTAATTTATATTCGTTTTCATTATCATTGATAAAAACATTAATACGCGTGATATCATCAATAAAACAGGGTTTTGTCTTGACCTGTATTTTCGTTAGTTCATCAATAATATATTTACCAGAAAATCCACCAAAAAATCCTAATGCACAGGTGGGGCTATCAAATTTATGCAATACGATTGAAACATTGACTCCTTTGCCATTCGGGCTATATTCAGTATGAGAGGTTCGATTAACTGCATTAGGGTTAAGTCCTTGACAATGAATATTCATATCGATTGCAGTGTTAAGTGTTAATGTATAGATCATCATTTTGGCCTCTATAATTTGCCTGCACATCCACATGTTGTAATAATTTTTTTGACAATATCTTTCATTGCGGCTTTTGCAGGTTTCATATAATGGCGGGGATCATTGGCATCGGGATGTTCAATAAAGTATTGTTTTAAGGCATCTGAAAATGCAATTTTTAATTCTGTCGCAACATTTACTTTACAAATTCCACGCTTAATACACTCACGCACGTCTTTCTCTGGAACACCCGAAGCGCCATGTAATACAAGAGGAATATCAACCATTGAGCGAATTTCTGATAGACGATCAAAATCTAGTTTCGGTTCTGATTTATAAAGGCCATGTGCTGTACCAATGGCGATAGCGAGGGAGTCAATTCCTGTTTTTTCAATAAAATCTACAGCTTGTTTTGGATTGGTATATAAAGCATCTTTATCATTAACGATTAAATCATCTTCAACACCACCAAGGCGACCTAATTCAGCTTCAACACTAACATCGTAACGATGAGCATATTCAACTACTTGTTTGACAATGGCGATATTTTCTTCATATGGAAAATGGGAGCCATCAATCATTACCGATCTTACTCCTGCATTAATTTTATTGATGATGTCGTTATATTCTTCGTGATGATCTAAATGAACAGCTAATGGAATGTTATGTTTTTTTGACAAAGCATTTGCTATAGCAAGTATATTTTCTGTTTCTGCATAACTGTATGTACCAGGTGTACCAGCCAAAATAACGGGCGATTGTAATTCTGTTGCTGTTTCAACAACGACCTGCATAGTTTCTAAGTTATGGATATTAAAGGCAGGCACAGCATAATATTCTTTTTGAGCCTTTTTCAGCATGTTATTACTTGAAATAATAGTCATATAACTTCTCCTTAATAATCTAATTCACTTTGTATTACGTTAATAACTTTTGTTTTGAAAATTATTTTCATTAATTATGATTTCAAAACGAAAGTTAAGCTAGTAATAATACCGTGAGTTAGATCACAAAAATTAATATTACTTTTAAAACGAAATAAAAAAGATTGATAAATTTTCGTTTTGATAGTTAACATGTATATATGAAACGCCGTGGGATAAAAAATGTTAATTATTAATGGTATGATTTATAATATAAAATTCTAATCATAGTTTGATGTTGACCTAATATATGATTAATTCTATTATCACTATCCTTAATTTTTATCTATGGCGTAGGAAATAAAATTGGCTAGAGCATCTTCAGGTTTATTAAAACGACGATTACAAATTGCAGAAATTGTTCGTAAGCAAGGTGAAGTTAAAGTTGATGAATTATCTGAATTGCTTCAGGTCTCAAATGTGACTATTCGTCAGGATTTAACTTATTTAGAACAGCAAGGATATTTAAAGCGTTCTTTTGGGGGGGCAATTTATGTTACCCCTGAAGGTGTGTTTAATCAGCTAAGTGTCAATACACCAAGTTATATACAAAGTAATAGTTGTGATATTGAATTAGTCAAAACCTGTTTAAGTTATATTAATGATGGCGATACATTGTTTTTAAACCATGGAAATTTGATAAGAAAGTTGATTCCGTTTTTACATTGCAAAAAATCATTAATACTTATTATGAATGACATTAGCAATGCACAATTAGCGAAAGAGTTTACCGATGCTGAAGTAGTGCTTGTAGGTGGAGCCATACTGGAAGGGAATCTTTTGTTAGATAACAAAATGATCAATTTTATTTTGAATCAATTTTCTATATCGCATTTTGTTATCGAATTAAGTTCAATCAATACTGATAATCAATTGATTATTGAAAGTTTAGAACAGGTTAGAATTTATCAACAAATAATGAAAAAAGCAGCACATACAATTGGCATATTACCACAACGTATTGTTCATAATAATGATAATCGTATTGGAAATTTAGTTGATATTGATATGATGATTTTATCAAGATCTGCTGTAACCGAGTACCATCAACAATTATTAGATGCTAATTTTGAGCAGCTTATTTCAAATAAATATTGTGTAACTTATCAAAATAAATTGGAGACATAATATGCGTTTTAAAATCTGCACGATAGGCGAACTGCTAGTTGAGTTTTTAGCAAAAGAACAAAATCAGCGTTTCGATCAAGCTGGGGAGTTTGTCGGCCCTTTTGTTAGTGGTGCCCCTGCAATATTTGCAGATCAAGTTGCAAAATTAGGTTTTCCTGTTGTTTTTTTTAGTTGTGTAGGGAAAGATATTTTTGGAAAAATGTGCATCCATCGTCTTAAAAGTGATGGTGTCATCATTGATGGTATTACTCCACATAATAAGGCCAATACAGGTAGTGCGTTTGTTACTTATAAAGGTTCTAATGAAAGAGATTTCATTTTTAACATTCCAAATAGTGCATGTGGTTTACTTTCGTTTAATCATATTAATGAAAACTTATTAAGAGATTGTACTCATTTGCATGTAATGGGATCATCACTTTATTCGTTTCGTGTGGTTGATGCTATGAGAAAAGCATTGGATATCATCAAAAGTAAAGGTGGTACAATTTCATTTGATCCTAATCTACGCAAAGAAATGTTTGATATACCAGAAATGGAACAATCTTTTGATTATATTATGGAATATACCGATATATTTTTACCCAGTGAAAGCGAAGTTAGCTATTTCATTAACAATCATGAAAATGAACAACAAACCATGTTTAATTTACTTAAAAAAGGTATTAAACATATTGTGGTAAAAGGGGGAGCTAAAGGAGCTAAATATTATGGACTTGATGAACAAGGTCATTTACAAACACTTCATGTTGATGGATACAAGGTCAACTCGGTAGATCCAACTGGTGCGGGAGATTGTTTCGGGGCTACATTTGTCAGTTTAATGTTAGCAGGTTACTCGGTTGAACAAGCCTTGCAATATGCGAATGCTAGCGGTGCTTTAGCCGTATCTAAAAAAGGTCCGATGGAAGGAACTTCTACATTAGCTGAACTAAAACATTTCCTTTTTAATACTTCAATTGAGTAGTTATTAAAAGTGATGCGATTATCAGAATTATAGGCAAAAAAAACCCAATAACAAAGTTATTGGGAAAACATAAGGAATAGGAAAACAATGAAATAATACATTGTCGTAACATAGTATGTACTTTTTTATGAAGAAAGTCTGTAAAGATATCTGAATGATTAATTAAATAGTTTGTATTTATCATGTTAAATAAATGTAAATAATAATATCATTTGAATTAAGTTAAAATATTTCAAATAATTATCTATAGAAATATCTCTAATAACGAATTCAAAAATAGTTTACCATGATCTGTTATTTGCCAACTTCCTTTATTTTCAATTAAATAATTTTTTTCAATAGCAGTTGCTAACTGTTTTTCAACTGAGTGTAAAGGTAAATAAGTTCGTTGTTCAAATTCATGTTTAGGTGTTGGTTCAAAAAGTCTAAAACGATTCATAAAAAATTCAAATGGTAATTCCTCTTTTGGAACTGTATAATATTTATCTAAATAACGTCCCTCTAAATACCCTTTGGGGTGACGAGTTTTTATAGTTCGAATAATTTTCCCATCAGGTTGTGTTAATTTACCATGAGCGCCACATCCAATGCCTAAATAGTCTCCAAATCGCCAATAATTTAAATTATGTTTGCATTGCGAACCTTCTTTAGCATAAGCCGAGGTTTCATACTGCTGGTAACCATGCTGAGTTAATAATTGATGACCTTGTTGATAAATTTCCCAAAGCTTATCATCATCAGGTAAAACAGGTGGTTTTGAACCAAATAGCGTATTGGGTTCAATGGTTAATTGATACCAAGATAAATGCGGTGGTGCAATAGTAATGGCTTGTTTTAAGTCATATATGGCATCATCAATATTTTGATTTGGCAAACCATGCATTAAATCTAAATTAAAACTTCTTAAATTTAATGTTTTGGCAAGTTTTCCTGCTGTGATTGCTTCTTTGGGATCGTGTATCCGTCCTAACTTAACAAGTTTATCGGCTTGAAAGCTTTGCACACCAATTGATATTCGGTTTATGCCAGCTTGTTGATAACCATTAAATCTTTCTACATCAACAGAGTTTGGATTAGCTTCAATAGTGATTTCAGCATCTTTATTTATCGGTATTATTTTATTTATATTTGATAATAATTTATCAATCAACTCGGCAGAAAATAGACTAGGTGTACCACCACCAATAAAAATTGAATGAATTGAACGATTTAAACAAAAAACAGCATCATGCTGTAGATCTTTAATTAAATGCTCTATATAAGCTTGATAATCTGGTATTTTTTTTACAGTATGTGAATTAAAATCACAATAGGGACATTTTTGTACGCACCATGGCATATGAATATACAAACTCATTGGGATTTTATACATAAACGAGGGTCTTTCCTGAAACTTTTTAACAAAAATAACCAGACAGTATGTTGATTTGTTTTTTTATGGTGTAGCATTTTACTTCAATTTATAAAAAAAAGCTCTTGGCATCTATTGCGTTTTTATTATTGACTTAAAAAGCGTACAATTCTTAATAAATTTTTATATTAATTAAATTTGTTATTTAGGAGTAAGTATGAGTATATATAAAAAGATTTTAGATAGTAGCTTATCAGGTGTGCCACTAAGCTCATCAGTAAAACAATCGTCTTATGGTGAGCTCTCAACTTTAGTTATTAAGCATAAAACCTGTTGTGCAGCAGTTACATTACAAGGTGCACACTTATTATTTTGGCAACCCTCTAGTGAGCAAACCCCCGTTGTTTGGTTAAGCAATAATACCCATTTTAAAAAAGATGTAGCCATTCGTGGAGGAGTTCCTGTTTGTTGGCCATGGTTTGGTCAATTAGGTAATCCAACTCATGGTTTTGCGCGCCTTGTTGAATGGAAATTAGATTCTTGTGAAGAAGACGATAATGGCGTTGATCTTGTTTTATCACTTACTAATAGTCAACAAACAGAATCTTATTGTAACAAACCTTTCTCTGTGTCATTAAGTCTTCATCTAGGTAAAAGCTGTGAAGTTACTTTAAGTTGCTCAGCAGATTTTGATGTAACTAGTGCTCTACATACCTATTTTGGTATTGATAATATTGATCATGTTGTAGTTAAAGGGTTAGGTGATACTTATCAAGAACGTTTAGCTGTTGAAAACAAACCAGTAACTGTAGGTGAATTAACATTTAATCAAGAGGTCGATCGTATTTATACCGATGCAGGTAATCGAATAACAATAACTGATGGTGCTCGAACAATCCAACTAACCAACACTAATGTAAGTGATGTAGTCACTTGGAACCCATGGATAAATAAAGCTAAATCAATGGCCGATTTCGGCAATGATGAGTATAAATCGATGGTTTGTGTTGAAGCGGGTTGTATCACAAAACCATTGAAATTGTCACCAAATAAGAAATCAACTTATGGCTTTAAAATAGAGCTAATTTAAATATTTGATTCGTATTATATGTTGTATGATGCAATCAATATTTATACTGTCTTTAATATGATTAATTGATTGCGTTTACGAGCATAACACTCTATAATCTACGACACTTTTTTTAAAAGTACTAATTTAATAGCCAGTTACTGGGTCGCCTGTAATTGGTTTCTATATTTAAATAATTAAGAGAAATTAATATGTTTACATTTAAAGCTGAAGTTAGAAAAGAGCATGGTAAGGGTGCGAGCCGCCGCCTGCGTCACGCTGGTAAATTTCCAGCAATTATTTATGGTGGTAGTGAACCAGCAATCTCTGTTGTACTTGATCACAACCAAGTTTTTAATATGCAAGAAAAACCAGAATTTTATTCTGAAGTTTTAACCGTTGAAGTTGATGGTAAAGCTGTTAAAGTAAAAGTACAAGCTGTGCAACGTCATGCATTTAAACCAAAATTAGTTCATATGGATTTTGTACGAGCATAATTTATTTATTGGAATATCATTTAATTACTCGTTTCAAGCAAAAGGTCACCCAAAGGTGACCTTTTTGTTTTAGAGTTAATAGAATAGTACCTATTACTATGATTTACCCTATTAATTGGGTATACACCAGATATCGAACATAATAGAATAATTACATTATACCATTTTAGGAGAAAGCCATGTCTGATATCCCAGCTTGTAATTTAGTTATTTTTGGTGCTAAAGGGGATTTGACAAGACGAAAATTACTACCGTCTTTATATCAATTAGAAAAGTATGGAAAACTACCTGAACAAACCAAAATTTTAGGTGTAGGACGCGCTGATTGGGATCATGTTGCTTATTGTGAGGTAGCAAAAGATGCGTTAACTTCGTTTATGCCAGAACCGTTAGATGATAGTATTTGGCAACGATTTTCTAAACGATTAGATTTTCATAAATTAGATGTCAATGATAGCGTAGGTTTTGAAGGGTTAAAGAATAAACTTGATTCAAATCATCCTGCTATTTTCTACTTTGCAATGCATCCAGGGACTTTTGGGACGATTTGCCAGGGTTTAGCTACTGCTGGATTAAATCAATTACAAAACCGTATTGTGATGGAAAAACCACTTGGAACAGATTTACAGTCATCTCGTGAAATCAATGATTCAGTGGCTAAATTCTTTAGTGAATCGCAAGTTTATCGTATTGATCATTACTTAGGTAAAGAATCAGTATTAAATCTATTAGCTTTACGTTTTGCAAATACAGTATTTGCTTCATTTTGGGATCGTAATTCTATCGATCATGTTGAAATTACTGTAGCTGAACAAGTTGGTATTGAAGGGCGTTGGGGATATTTTGATAAAGCGGGTCAAATGCGTGACATGGTGCAAAATCATTTATTGCAGATCTTAACTATGATTGCAATGTCACCACCTGCTAACCTTGAAGATGATAGCTTACGTAGTGAAAAGATAGCTGTGCTTAACGCCCTGAGGCCAATTGATAAAACTAATATTCGAGAAAAAGTAGTTCGAGGTCAATATACTGCAGGATTTGTTAATGGTGTTAAGGTGCCTGGCTATTTAGAAGAAGATGGTGCGAATCAAAAAAGTAATACTGAAACATTTGTTGCGATTCGAGTTGATATTGATAACTGGCGTTGGGCAGGCGTTCCGTTTTACTTACGTACAGGTAAACGCTTACCAAGTAAATGTTCTGAGGTCGTTGTTTATTTTAAACCGTTACCACTTAATTTATTTAGTGAATTTTATCCAGAACTACCACAAAACAAATTGACGATTAGGTTACAACCTGATGAAGGAATGGATATTGAAATTCTAAATAAAGTACCAGGATTGGATAGCACTCATAATTTACAAACAACAAAACTTGATTTAAGTTTCAGCGAAACTTTTCACCAACAGAGTGCTGACGCCTACGAGCGTTTATTGCTTGAAGTTATGAAAGGGCGTCAAGCATTATTTGTTCACCGTGATGAAGTTGAAGCCGCATGGAAATGGGTTGATACAATTATTAGTGCTTGGGAAACAGAACATGAACCACCAAAAACTTACCAAGCCGGAACTTGGGGGCCAGTCGCATCGGTTGCTTTAATTACCAAAGACGGGCACTCATGGCACGAATTTGAATAAAGGAAAATAACTATGTTCACGTTAAATAAATATCAAAATGGTCAGTTACTGATCGAAGATTTAACTTCACATATTATCAATGAATTAAAACAAGCCGTTGAACAAAAAGGGTATGCATCTATTGCTGTTTCGGGTGGTAAAACACCTATTCCATTATTTACCTCACTGAGTCAACAAGATTTAGAATGGAGTCGAGTTTTTATTACATTGGTTGATGATAGATGGGTCGATGATAGTGATGATGCTAGCAACGAAAAATTAGTAATGACACATTTATTACAAAATAAAGCAAAATTGGCGAATTTTGTTGGTTTGAAAAACAGCTATGATAATCCATTTGATGGTGCAGAAATGACTAATAAAATGTTGGATAAAATTCCGATGCCATTTGATGTAGTTGTTTTAGGTATGGGCGAAGATGGTCATACAGCATCATTATTCCCTGATGCTGCTAATTTAGCAGCCGGTTTAGATATGAAATCTGGTCAAAAAGTTGTTGGTATGACCCCATTAACTGCACCACTTGATCGTATTACATTAACGCTACCAACAATTTTAAATAGTAAAAATATTTATCTACATTTAGTTGGTGAAAGTAAATTGAATGTATTAGAACAAGCCGAAAAAGGTAATGATATCAATCAAATGCCTATTCGTGCAGTTTTACAGCAGAACAAAGTTAATGTAACAGGGTTTTGGACTGTATCTTGAGTTTTTCTTTGCCGATCCTTGTCGGCAAAACCTTTCATTATTCCTTTCTTATAAACCCATTTTCAAAAAAAAGATAATAGGATGCGTTTTTAAACCTTTATAAATTAATTTATCAAATATCTATTATTTTATAAAATTTTGTGGTAAAAAGTGGGATTAAGTGGTGAAAAGAATTTAATTTTTAATTTATTGATTTTTAAAAATTAAAAATTAATGTGAAATTTACAAATAATGGAATTTTTATGTTCAGCGGTGCAATTTCAATCAATTTAGATAATAAAGGACGGTTGGCTATTCCCACTCGTTACCGTGAATCTTTATCTGAAGGTATGGTTTGCACAATTGGTTTATACCACCCTTGCTTAACCCTTTACTCCCTATCTGAATGGAAATGTATAGAGCAACAGCTTGCAACATTATCAACGATTGTTGATGCTGAACGTAGAATTAAAAGACTGTTATTGGGTTATGCAACTGAGTGTTTAATGGATAATTCAGGGCGAATTTTATTGCCATCTACGTTACGTACTTATGCTAAATTAGAAAAAAATACAATGTTTGTTGGTCAATCTAATAAATTCGAAATTTGGGATGAGGTAATTTGGTATCAACAAATTAAAGACGATATTGCCGCATTACCAACGGATATTGAAAATTTATCGGATAATTTGAAAAATTTAACTATTTAATAAGAGTAAAAGATTGATGGATTATCAACATAAAACAGTTTTGTTAAACGAAGCAGTAAACGCATTAAATATAAAAAAAGACGGCATTTATGTTGATGGCACTTTTGGACGAGGAGGTCATTCTCGTTTAATACTTGAACAACTTGGTGCACAAGGTCGATTAATTTCCATTGATCGTGATGAACATGCTGAGCAGGTCGCTTTACAAATAGAGGATCCTCGATTTACTTTTATTCGGGGTGAGTTTTCAAATCTATATCAATATATTAATAAGCTAGCTCTATTGGGAAAAATTGATGGCATTTTGCTAGATTTGGGAGTTTCATCTCCGCAACTTGATGATCCTGAACGAGGATTTTCTTTTATGCGTGATGGACCACTTGATATGCGCATGAATAACCATAAAGGTTTAACGGCAAGTGAATGGTTGTTGAATAGTGATGAAGAAAATATTACATGGGTGTTAAAAACATTCGGTGAAGAGAAATTTGCTAAGCGTATTGCTCGGGCAATTGTAGAACAAAATAAAGTTTTACCGATCACTCGTACATTGGAGTTAGCTAATTTAATTGAAAAAGCAACGCCAAGAAAAGATAAAAATAAGCATCCAGCTACACGTAGTTTTCAGGCTATTCGTATTTATATTAATAGTGAATTGGAAGAAGTTGAGCAAGCATTAAATAGTAGTTTATCAGTGCTTGCAAATCAAGGAAGATTAGCGGTTATTAGTTTTCATTCTTTAGAAGATAGAATTGTAAAACAATTTATTAGTCAGCAAAGTAAAGGTCCTGATTTACCGACTCGATTACCTTTGACACAACAGCAAATTAAACAATATGGTGATTCTAAATTAAAATCCCTTGGTAAGATTAAACCAAGTGCTATTGAAATTAAAAATAACCCGCGTTCTCGAAGCGCAATATTAAGGGTAGCAGAAAGAAAAAATGGACAGTAATCAAAACAATGATACTTTACAAGAAAAAATTTATAGTGATAAAAATATACAAAAAAGGCCAAGCAAAAGTTTAGTGGGTTTAATTATTAGTGATTTGTTTGGTCACCAAAAACTTTCATTGTTATTACTTGTAATGATTGTTATTTCTGCTGGTGCGGTATTAATAACAACCCAACAGGTTAGAAAACAGCTATTTGAGCGTGAGCAACTTTTATTAGAACAAGATGTTTTAGAAAGCGAATGGCGAAATCTTGTTATTGAAGAAAACGTACTTGCTGATCCCAAACGTGTTGAAGATAAAGCAAAAGTTCAATTAGGTATGTCTTATGTGACACCACAAAATGAAACAGTTATTGTGATAAAGAGTAAACAATGAAACCTGTCTCTAAACATAGAAAAAATAGAATTAAAAATATAAATGGTAGGAAGCAGGTTTTTACGCCCAGTCGCTTTTACATTGTATATGGTTTTATTATTTTTGCTATTATTTGTCTTATAGTTCGAATGGCATTGTTGCAAATTATTGAACCCGATAAACTTATTGATGAAGGAAACAAACGCTCGATTCGTCACCAAGAAATGGAAGCTCCAAGAGCAATGATCACCGATCGTAATGGTCGTGCATTAGCTGTAAGTGTGCCAATGTTTGATGTTTGGGCAGATCCTAAAATTGTTTTGCAAAAAGGAGGCGTTAAAGCAGATGATGTTCGGTGGCAAGGATTATCTAAAACACTGAACTTATCAATGTCGACATTAGAGCAAAAATTGAGTAATCCTTCAATGCGATTTGTTTACTTGTCTAAACAAGTAACTCCGACAATATCAGACTATTTAAAAAAATTGAAATTACCTGGAATCTCATTTGCAAAGACATCTAAACGCTATTATCCAGCAGCAGAAAATATAGCACAATTAATTGGTTTAACCGATATTGACGAAAATGGAACAGAAAAAGGTTCTGAAGGTATCGAAAAAAGTTTTAATAAATGGTTAATTGGTGAGTCAGGACAAAGAACTGTTAGACGAGATCGCGTTGGACGTGTTATTGAAGAATTAGAACGTACAGATAGTGAGGCTGCATCAGATTTAACATTGAGTATTGATGAACGTTTACAATCTTTAGTTTATAGTGAATTGAGTCAAGCAGTTGAATTTAATAAAGCGGATAGTGGTACTGCAGTTTTAATTGATGTGCATACCGGTGAAATTTTGGCGATGGCAACCAATCCATCTTATAATCCCAACAATCGCTCATCGATTGATTATAGCTTACTACGGAATCGTGCTGTAACAGATGCATTTGAACCGGGTTCTACAGTGAAACCATTAGTCGTGATGGCTGCTTTGGAGAAAAAAATTGCAGATCTAAATACAATTGTTGATACTAGACCATTTTTAGTTAATCGTTATGAAATTAAAGATGTATCGTATCAAAAATCATTGAATTTAGCTGGTATTTTAGAAAAATCAAGTAATGTAGGTGTCAGTAAATTAGCCTTACAAATGCAACCTGGTGAACTAGTTGAGTATTATAGCCGCTTTGGATTAGGACAACCTACAGGGCTTGGTCTTGGTGGTGAAGTAAGTGGTTCAATTGCTGCAGATAGAACTAGAAAGTGGGCTGATATTGAACGAGCAACTTTTGCTTTCGGGTATGGATTAAGTGTCACTCCATTACAATTAGCAAGAGCATATGCAACCATTGGGAGTTATGGTATTTACCGACCTGTTTCAATTTTGAAAGTAACTGAACCTGTCAAAGGTGAGCGAGTTGTACAAGAAAGTATTGCTAAAAAAGTTGTTCAATTAATGGAAGCCGTAGCTGTGACTGGCGGGGGGACTAAAGCATCCGTTCCTGGCTATAGTGTAGGTGTAAAAACAGGAACAGCTAAAAAGTTATCTGGAGGGCGCTATGTTAATCAATACTTGGCTTATACTGCGGGTATAGCTCCTGCTACAGCACCTAAATATTCCCTTGTAGTTGTTATTGATAACCCTAAGGCTGGCCAATATTACGGCGGTGCTGTTTCTGCACCAGTCTTTAGCCGTATTATGGGGGGAGTATTAAGAACGATGAATGTAAAACCCGATCGTCAAGTTGATGGTCAAATGATTATTTATTAATAGGTAGAGAATGATAGCTATAAGCACATTTAAGACATTATTTGAATTATTAGGTGGAAATCGTTATCTAGAATTAGACGATTTTCCGCTTAATCATTTACGTATTGATAGTCGCAAAGTGGAAAAAGGTGATGTGTTTGTTGCTATCAAGGGGCATACTGTTGATGGACGAGCATTTATTCCTCAAGCCATTTCTGCAGGTGCGGTTGTTGTTATAACTGAAACAAATCGAAAATCAAATAACTTAAATATTGAGTATCTTGAGCAAGATAATAAATCAGTGGTTCCCAAAATTAGTGTATTCCAACTTTCACAGCGTTTATCATTACTTGCTAATGATTTTTATGATTCTCCATCAAAAAAATTATCGGTAATTGGGGTAACAGGAACCAATGGTAAAACAACCGTGACCCAACTTATTGCTCAGTGTACAACATTACTCAATAACAAAACGGCTATTTTAGGTACCATTGGTAATGGAATTTATAACAAACTTGAATCATCTATTAATACCACGGCATCAGCAATAGATATACAATCCTTATTAGCTGATTTTGTAAAAAAACAGGTTAATGTTGTAGCGATGGAAATTTCTTCGCATGGGCTTGCGATGGGGCGTGTTAAGGGGCTAAATTGTTCTGCAACTGTATTTACTAATTTAAGTCGTGATCATCTTGATTTCCATAAGACTATGGGTAAATATGCAAAAGCAAAATGGTCGTTATTTAGTTCCGATAAAAAAGAAAAACAAGTTTTAAGTTCGGGTAAATCAATTGTTAATTATGATGATAAATATGGTAAACGATGGATTGATAAACTTCCAGAGGTAACGGCGGTATCATGTCAGCCTAAATCATTACGTCAGTTGAAGTCTTTAAACAGGCCTTATGTTGGTGTTTCGATGATCGAATATCATGATAAAGGAGCTCAAATTCATATGGATTCAAGTTGGGGTAATGCTATTATCAATAGTCAATTATTAGGTGAATTTAATGTTTCTAATTTATTGCTATCTATTGCAACACTTTTAACGCTTGATTATCCTTTTTTTGCTGTTGTAAATATGGCTTGTTTTCTTAAACCAATTTGTGGACGAATGGAAGTATTGCATGAAAATAATGGCCCTACAGTCATTGTTGATTATGCTCATACCCCTGATGCATTACAAAAAGCGTTACAGGCAAGCCGAATTCATTGTCAAGGAACATTATGGGTAATTTTTGGTTGTGGTGGTGATAGGGATACAGGGAAAAGACCATTAATGGCAGAAATCGCAGAACAATTTTCTGATAAAATTGTACTAACCAATGATAATCCTCGAACCGAAGATGAAATGAAAATTATTCACGACATTCAGCAAGGTTTACATCATACTAATAATGTACAAATAATTACCGATAGAGTGCAAGCTATTGGACAAACGTTAAAGCAAGCAGGACCAAATGATGTGATTTTAATTGCAGGTAAAGGACATGAAGATTATCAAATAATAGGTAAAACCAAATATCGCTACTCAGACCAAGAAACAGTGAAACAACTTTTAGGAGTAGAGAATCGATTATGATTCCAGTAAAAATTAAACAAATAAAAGAAGTAGTGAATGGTGACTCTTATCATATTCAAGACGAAAATTGTATTATTGACTCTATTTGTACCGATTCCAGAACAATTGCTAAACAGTCTTTATTTGTTGCACTTGTTGGTAATAATTTTGATGGACATGCTTTTGCTGAACAATCCATTAAAGATGGCGCTATAGCTGTGATTGTAGATCGTAAACTTGATAAAACAATACCTCAGATTGTCGTTAAAGATACTCGACTAGCTTTAGGTCAAATTGCTAATTTTGTACGCCAGCAAAGTATGGTTAAAATTGTTGCACTTACAGGATCATCCGGTAAAACATCAGTTAAAGAAATGACTGCCGCAATTTTGCAAAATTGTGGACAAACTCTTTATACGCAGGGTAATTTTAATAATGATATTGGCGTGCCATTGACAATATTAAGATTAACCACGCAAGATCAGTTTGCTGTAATAGAATTAGGAGCAAATCATATCGGTGAAATTACCTATACTACAAATATTGTCAAACCACACAGTGCTTTAATTAATAATATTGCTGAGGCACATATTGAAGGGTTTGGTTCACTTGACGGTGTGGCGGCGGCTAAAGGTGAGATTTTTGAAGGTTTATCTAAAGATGGTATTGCTATCATTAATTTGGATAGTTGCTCAAATAAATGGTTTGCTCAGTTAGCAAATAAAACCGTTTGGACATTTTCGTTATCTAATTTTTCGGCTGATTTTTATGCAAGTAACATTCAATATGCTGAAAGTACAACCTTTACATTACATACGCCGAATGGCGAATGCTCAATTATATTACCTCTAATTGGATTACATAATGTTTCAAATGCTATCGCGGCATCAGCTTTAGCGCTTTCTGTTGGTGCAACACTTAATCAGATACAACAAGGTTTAGCCTCTTTAAAACCTGTAAAAGGTCGGTTATTCCCAATAAGGTTAAATCAAACCCAATTAATTTGGGATGATTCTTATAATGCCAATGTTGGCTCAATGTCAGCAGCAGTAAAAGTGTTGGCAAAACAACCTGGCTATCGAATTTTGGTAGTTGGTGATATGGGGGAACTAGGTCCTGAATCTGAAAAATATCATCGACAAATAGGTGAACTTGCCCGTGATGAAAAGATTGATTGTGTAGTAAGTATAGGGAAATTAAGCCGATTTATTAGCCAGTATAGCTGTGAGGGTCACCATTTTAATAATAAGCAAGATGCAGTGAATTTTCTGTTAACGTTATTACGTCAATACCCAATTTTAACTATGTTAATTAAGGGGTCTCGTAGTGCCAAAATGGAAGAAATCATCGAAAAAATTCAAATTAAGCAATAAAGCGTTAGGATTAAAATTATGTTGGTGTGGATATCAGAATATTTAGTGAAACATTTTACCTTTTTTAATGTTATCTCTTATTTAACAGTAAGAGCGATTTTGGGGTTATTAACTTCTTTAGCGATTTCTTTATTTTTTGGTCAGAAAGTTATTGATAGGTTACAAAGATTGCAAATTGGGCAAGTTATTCGCCATGATGGACCTGAATCACATTTAAGTAAAAAAGGAACGCCTACTATGGGAGGGGTGCTTATTTTAGCATCTATTGTATTATCGGTACTTTTATGGGCAGATCTTCGCAATCCTTATGTTTGGGTAACCTTATTCGTTTTAATTGGTTATGGCATTATTGGCTTTATTGATGATTATTTAAAGGTAATCCGTAAAAATAGTGCCGGCCTTATTGCAAAATGGAAGTATTTTTGGCAATCAGTTATTGCGTTAATTGTTGCTTTTGGTCTTTATGTTTACGGAAAAGATAGTACAGTAACAGTGCTCGTTTTACCATTTTTTAAAGATGTTATGCCTCAATTAGGATTATTATTTATTCTACTTAGTTATATTGTGATTGTTGGGGCTGGGAATGCTGTTAATTTAACTGATGGACTTGATGGGCTTGCCATTATGCCAACTGTTTTTGTTGCTGCTGGTTTTGCCCTTGTATCTTGGGCAACAGGTAATGTTAATTTTGCTGCTTACTTACATATTCCTTATATCAAATTTAGTGGCGAATTAATGATTGTCTGTACCGCAATTATTGGTGCTGGCCTTGGTTTTTTATGGTTTAACACCTATCCTGCTATGGTTTTTATGGGAGATGTCGGCTCATTAGCTTTGGGTGGTGTGTTTGGAATTATTGCTGTTTTATTAAGACAAGAATTTTTATTACTAATTATGGGTGGAATTTTTGTTATCGAAACTTTATCAGTAATTTTACAAGTAGGCTCATATAAATTAAGAGGCAAAAGAATATTCAAAATGGCACCAATTCATCATCATTATGAACTAAAAGGTTGGCCGGAGCCTCGAGTTATTGTACGTTTTTGGATTATTTCATTAATGTTGGTTTTAATTGGGTTATTAACCTTGAAATTACGATAATTTAAAATAGATCAGGATTGAATCATGGTTAACTATCAGGGCAAAAATATTGTAATTATTGGATTAGGTATTACAGGTCTTTCTTGTGTTGATTATTTTCTTGACCAAAACGTTATCCCAAAGGTAATTGATACTCGTTTAAAGCCACAAGGATTAGAGCAATTAGATAATCGTGTTAATTATCATTTAGGCGGTTTAAATATTGATTGGTTGTTAAAAGCTGATTTAATTATCACTAGTCCAGGTGTCTCATTATCAACTCCAGAATTGAAAAAAGCAGCTGAAAAAGGTATTGAAATTATTGGTGATATAGAACTTTTTTGTCGTGAAGTTAATTTACAACCAAATAAAAAAATTGTTGCGATCACAGGAGCTAATGGTAAAACAACGGTGACGACATTGGTAGGTGATATTATTAAAGCATCAGGTGTCAAAGTTGGCGTTGGCGGTAATATTGGGCAACCAGCATTATCTCTATTAAACCAAGATTACGATATATATGTTCTTGAACTATCAAGTTTTCAGCTAGAAACAACATATAGTTTACAAGCTACTGTTGCAACAATTTTAAATATTTCAGAAGATCATATGGATCGATATCCTCTTGGTTTAATGCAATATGTCGAGGCTAAACAACGTATTTATCATAATGCTAAATATTGTGTAATTAACAGTGATGATAAATTAACTATTCCAACTGATAAACAACTCAACTGTGTTTCATTTGGTGTGAATAAAGGTGATTATCATTTAGGCGTTCACTATGAACACCTCATTGCACAAGGACAAAGTGTGTTAGATACTAAAATGATAAAACTAATTGGATGCCACAACTATCTTAATGCATTAGCGGCTTTAGCGATTGCTGATAAATTAAATGTTTCACGACAATCAAGTTTAACAACAATTGCTTCATTTAAAGGCTTACCTCATCGTTTTGAGTTGGTTTTTGAGCAAAATGATGTAAAGTGGATTAATGATTCTAAAGCGACCAATGTAGGTAGTACCGAAGCTGCACTGAAAAGTATTATTTGCCACGGTAAACTATACTTACTATTAGGTGGTGATGGTAAATCAGCTGATTTTTCTCCTCTATTACCTTACTTACAAAGTAACAACCTTGAGGTTTTTTGTTTTGGGCGAGATCGTTATTTGCTTGGTAAATTAGCTCCTAATATAACAACAATAACTGAAACAATGGCTGAATCAATACAAATTATTGCTCAAAAGGTGGTATCAAATGATGTGGTTTTGCTATCCCCAGCTTGTGCAAGTTTAGATCAATTTAAAAATTATATTGAACGAGGAAATCAATTTGCAAAATTAGCCAAAAAATATGTTCAAAGAGGTAAAAAATGACATTTTTTTGGTTAAGAAAACAAGTTAATCCGCATATACCTTTTGATAACCAATTACTTTGGACTGTGCTTGGTTTAATGATTTTTGGTTTAATAATGGTGACATCATCTTCAATGTCATTTAATGAAAGCAATCCTTTTTTTTATACTCAACGAGAGCTTATTCAATTAGGACTATCGTTATTTTTAATGTTTATTACACTGTATATTCCAATGCAACGTTGGCAGCAATTTAGCTCAATATTACTAATTATTGCTATTATTATGTTAATTGTTGTACTTGGTATAGGTTCTTCAATTAATGGTGCATCTCGTTGGATACCTCTCGGAGTATTTAATTTTCAGCCTGCAGAGCTTTCAAAATTAGCTTTATTTTTATTTTTAGCAGGTTATTTATCACGTAAATTTGAAGAAGTAAAAAATGGCTTTTGGGGATTTTTTAAACCAATGGTTGTTATGGCTGTACTTTCCGTTTTGTTACTTAAACAACCTGATTTAGGTACTGTTATCGTCTTATTTATGGTAACTATTGGCATCTTATTTATTGCTGGTGCTCAATTGTGGCAATTTATCGCTATTTTACTAACTGGTGTTGGTGCTGTTATTTGTTTGATTTTATATGAAGCGTACCGTTTAACTCGATTATTGACTTTTCTTGACCCTTGGCAAGATGCAACGGGTTCAGGTTATCAATTAGTTGCATCTTTAATGGCAATTGGTAGTGGTGGTATTACCGGGCAAGGTATGGGTAACTCTATTCTAAAATTAGGTTACCTACCTGAATGTCATACCGATTTTATTTTTTCAATTATTTCTGAAGAATATGGATATATAGGTGTAGTTGCTTTATTGTCATTACTTTTCTTTTTGACATTTAAAGCGTTAGCAATTGGTTATCGGGCCTTGAATGAAGGCTCATTGTTTTCAGGTTATTTAGCTTGTGAAATTGGTATATGGTTTGGCTTTCAAACATTTGTTAACGTTGGTGTTACATCTGGTATGTTACCAACCAAAGGATTAACATTACCCTTTATTAGTTATGGTGGTTCAAGCCTTATTGTGATGAGTATTGCAGTTGCAATATTACTTAGAATAGATTTTGAATTTAGACAACAACAAGCACAAGCAAGAATAAGGTTAATAAAATAATGAAAAAGTTATTAGTTATGGCAGGTGGAACAGGTGGGCACGTCTTTCCTGGTATTGCTGTTGCACATTATTTAATAAAGCAAGGTTGGCAAGTCAGATGGTTAGGTACCGCAGACCGAATGGAAGCGCAGTTAGTTCCTGAAAATGGTATTGAGATCGATTTTATTGAAATATCAGGGCTACGAGGAAAAGGTGTTATGGCATTATTAAAAGCACCCTATAAAATTATAAAAGCAGTCTTACAAGCTAGAAAAATATTGAAAACCTATCGTCCTGATGTCGTTCTTGGTATGGGGGGGTATGTTTCTGGCCCTGGAGGCATTGCGGCAAAAACACTTGGTATACCAATTGTAGTGCATGAACAAAATGGTATAGCAGGTTTAACCAACAAGTGGTTAGCTAAAATTGCAACTAAAGTTTTGCAAGCATTCCCTACAGCTTTTCCTAAAGCTGTAGTAGTTGGTAATCCTGTACGTAGTAACCTTTTAACTGTTGAAAAACCAGAGGAAAGATTCAAGAATCGTAATGGGCCAATTAGAGTATTGGTTATGGGTGGCAGTCAAGGGGCTAAAATTATTAATGATATTGTACCTCAAGTTATAACCAAATTATCGAATAAATATGTAGTATGGCATCAAACAGGTAAAGGAATGTTAGATTCGGTAATCGAGTCTTACCAAAGCTGTGATATGACCAATAATAAAGTGACTGAGTTTATATCTGATATTGCAGAAGCATATAATTGGGCTGATATTGTGATTTGTCGCAGTGGAGCATTAACTGTTAGTGAAATTGAGGTTGTTGGTATTGGTGCTATTTTTGTCCCTTTCATGCATAAAGATCGTCAGCAGTTTTGGAATGCAAAATCATTGTCGGATATAGGTGCTGCAGATATTATAGAGCAACCCAATTTTAACGCTGAGTCATTATTAAAACTATTATTAAATTTGGACCGTGATAAGTTAACTGAAATGGCAATTAAAGCTAAAAGTTTATCTATTGTGAATTCGACAGAGAGAGTAGCGGAAACCCTTAACTCAGTGGTAAAATAATTAGTTTTTAACATGAATTTATGTAATAATTTTTGTCAAAAAAAATCAGAGTAATTGTACGTTTGGGATGATGGATTGTTTTGGACAAAATAACTAAAATACAAATATTTAATTATACTGTGATTCAGCACACTACACAATAAAGAATGATTAGGAGTTCAATAGTGAATACAAAGGAATTAGCGAAATTAAGAGCAATTATTCCTGAAATGAAACGAGTCAAACATATCCATTTTGTGGGTATTGGTGGTGCTGGTATGGGTGGTATCGCGGAAGTTTTAGCTAATGAAGGATATGAAATTAGCGGTTCAGATATTGCTGAAAATACTGTGACTCAACATTTAGAAACGTTAGGAGCAAAAATTGTTATTGGTCATGTTGCTGAAAATGTAATTAATTCAAGTGTTGTTGTTATTTCATCTGCTATTTCGCAAGATAATATAGAAGTGATAGCTGCACGTGAGGCGCGTATACCGGTAATTCAACGAGCTGAAATGTTGGCTGAATTAATGCGTTTTCGTTATGGAATTGCTATTGCTGGTACACATGGAAAAACCACTACTACTGCAATGGTTACTGCTATCTATGCTGAAGCAAACCTTGACCCAACATTTGTTAATGGTGGTTTAGTTAAGGCCGCTGGAACTCATGCTCAATTAGGTAGCAGCCGCTATTTTATTGCTGAAGCAGATGAAAGCGATGCATCGTTTCTTCATTTGCAACCAATGGTCTCCATTATCACAAATATTGAACCAGACCATATGGATACTTATCAAGGTAGTGTTGATAATCTTAAACAAACATTTATCTCCTTTTTACGTAACCTTCCATTTTATGGGTTAGCTATTATGTGTTACGACGATCCTATTAATCGAGAATTATTACCGATTGTTGGACGTAAAATAATTACTTATGGGTTTAGTGAAGAAGCAGACGTTGTTATCAAAAATTATCGTCAAGAACGAGGTGTAAGTTATTACACGGTTTGTCGTCCAGGTTATAAAGATTTACAGATTGAGCTAAATGCACCAGGTAAACATAATGCTTTAAACTCGGTAGCTGCAATTATTGCTGCAACCGAAGAAGGTATTGATGATGAATCAATTATAAATGCATTAGCTAAATTTGCAGGTACTAGTCGGCGTTTTGATTTATTGGGTGTTTTTCCTCATATTGATGGTGGTGATATTATGATGGTTGATGATTATGGCCATCACCCTAGTGAGGTTAATGCAACTATTCAGGCTGCAAAAAACGGTTGGCCAGATCGACGACTTGTAATGTTATTTCAACCTCATCGATACACACGTACTCGTGATTTATTTGATGATTTTGCACAAGTACTTTCTCAAGTCGATGCGCTTATAATGTTGGATGTTTATTCAGCTGGAGAACAGCCTATCGCTGGAGCAGACAGCCGATCTTTGTGCCGTTCAATACGTAATCGAGGTAAAGTTGATCCAATTTATGTTTCTGATTTAGATTTGTTGCCTGAAATTATGCAAGAAATATTACAAGGTGGTGATTTATTAATTACACAAGGAGCTGGTAGTGTTGGTCGTATAGCGCGCCAATTAGCCGAAATTCAATTATTTTCAAAAGAGGTTCTATAAAAATGGTTGATAAAGTTGCTGTATTGTACGGTGGAACTTCTGCAGAGAGAGAAGTATCGCTTAAGTCAGGTAAAGCAGTGCATGCAGGATTATTGGCAAATGGTATTGATGCACATCTAATTGATACAAAGGAGCTTCTTGTTACCAATTTGAAAGAAGATGGATATACAAAAGCGTTTATTATTTTGCACGGACGAGGTGGGGAAGATGGCATTGTTCAGGCAATTTTGACTTACCAAAATATTCCTTATACAGGTAGTGATGTTTTATCGTCTGCACTAACAATGGATAAATTAAAAACTAAATTGGTGTGGAAATCGCTTAATTTGCCCGTTGCTGATTATGTTATGGTAGAAAAATCAAAACCAATTGATACGGATGCTATTGTTAAGCAACTTGGTTTACCATTATTTGTAAAGCCAAGTCATGAAGGTTCAAGTGTTGGCATGACTAGAGTTAATGAAGTATCTGAATTGGAATCAGCTATTGATATGGCTTTCAAATATGATAGTGTTGTGATGGTTGAGTCATTCTTAGCTGGTCCAGAATTTACCGTTGCAATTGTTGGTGATGATGTTTTACCATCAATTCATATTAAGCCTGCAACCAAATTTTATGATTATGATGCCAAATATTTATCTGATACTACACAGTATTTTTGCCCAAGTGGTTTATCAGATGATAAAGAAAAAGAAATTCGTAAATTAGCGTTAGATGCTTATAAAGCAGTCGGATGTCGTGGATGGGGAAGAGTTGATATCATGTTTAATGATAAACAAAAACCATTTTTACTTGAAGTAAATACTGCTCCAGGTATGACAGATCATAGTTTAGTACCAATGGCGGCAAAACAATATGGTTGGTCGTTTAACGAACTTGTAGCCAAAATTTTAAATTTAGCAACTTTATAATTGGCATTATTTTATGAAACAAGTTAGACAAGCAGCGCATAGACGAGAAGATAAAAATAAAAAGCGACTGCTTATCTTTCGTAATACAGAGCAATTAATTGGTTTTTTGTTCTTTATTATGATTATTCTTATTAGTATTTGGGTAATTAAAAGCTTTAAAAATTGGATGAATGATCCTGAGCAAATGGTGTTATCACAGTTAACGTTAAGTGGTGATCATACCTATACAACAGAGGACGATCTTCGAGAAGCCATTTTAGGATTAGGCTTACCTAACACCTACATTGGACAAGACGTGAATGATATCCAACAAGAAGTAATGCGATTTCCATGGGTTAAGCAAATAAGTGTACGTAAACAATGGCCTGATAGGTTAATTGTTTATGTCGAAGAATACAAACCTGCACTTTATTGGAATGATCTATTTTTACTTGATGAAAATGGCAATGTTTTTAGCGTACCACTTGATCGTATTGCTGAATTACAACTACCAAGACTATATGGTCCTGAGGGTAAGGCAAAATCAGCATTAGAAATTTATTCTAAATTAGAAAATCTTTCTAAGAAATTAGCAACTAACCAGTTAGCATTACATATTAAAGTAGCTATAACCGACGAACGCAATGCATGGCAATTAATGGTTGAACAGTGTGTATCTGGTTTTTGCCTTGAAAATCAGGAAATAAAATTATTGTTAGGTAATGAAAATATTGAACAACGGTATCAACAATTTATTAAATTATTTCCAGAAATTCAATCAAGAATTCCAGAAAATGAAAGAATAATGGTCGCTGATTTACGTTATGAAAATGGTATTTCAGTACAAAGAGAAAAAATGGTGCAGTAAGGAATAAATTAAGGCTGAAGTATGAAAGCAACAGAAAAAAAATTGGTCGTTGGGCTAGAAGTGGGTACATCCAAAGTGCTTGCCCTTGTTGGTGAAATTCTTCCTGATGGTATTGTTAACATTATTGGTGTAGGACATTGTCCATCAAAAGGAGTTGATAAAGGTGGAGTAAACGATCTAGAGTCTGTCGTAAAATCCATCCAACGAGCAGTAGAACAAGCAGAATTAATGGCCGATTGTCAAATATCTTCAGTATATTTAAGTCTCTCTGGAAAACATATTCGCTGTCAAAATGAAATAGGTATGGTACCAATAGCTGATGAAGAAGTGACAGCCGAAGATGTTGAAAATGTTGTTCACACAGCAAAATCGGTCCGAATTTTAGATGAGCATCGTATTTTACATGTTATTGCACAAGAATATTCTATTGATTTACAAGAAGGCATCAAAAATCCTATTGGTTTATCTGGTGTGAGAATGAAGGCCAAAGTTCATTTGGTTACCTGTCATAATGATATGGCTAGAAATATTGTTAAAGCCGTTGAACGTTGTGGATTGAAAGTTGATCAACTTATTTTTTCTGGTTTGGCCTCTAGCTATGCAGTTTTAACGGATGATGAAAAAGAATTAGGTGTTTGCGTGATTGATATAGGCGGAGGCACAATGGATGTAACTGTCTATACTGACGGTGCTTTACGTCATTCTGTTGTTATTCCTTATGCTGGCAATGTTGTTACTAGTGATATTGCCTATGCTTTTGGTGCACCACCAATGGATGCTGAAAATATTAAAATTCGTTATGGATGTGCTGTAGGTTCATTAATTGGTAAAGATGAAGTCATTGATGTCCCAAGCGTTGGCGGTAGGCCGTCTCGTTCTTTACAACGGCAAACTCTTGCAGATGTTATAGAACCCCGTTATTCAGAATTGCTTTCGTTAGTACAAAAAGAGTTACTTACATTGCAAGAAGAGCTTAAAAAACAGAATATCAAATATCAATTAGCCGCAGGTATTGTGTTAACAGGCGGAGCGTCTCAAATAAAGGGAATGGTAGAATGCGCTGAAAAAGTTTTTCAAAATCAAGTCCGTATTGGGCAACCATTAAATATATCAGGGTTAACTGATTATGTACAAAAACCGTATTGTTCAACAACCATCGGGTTATTACACTATGGAAAACAAAGTTTATTAAATGATGATTCAAAGGATAGTAATAAATCATCATTAAAAGGGATAGCTAAACGATTGACCGGTTGGTTTAAAAAAGAATTTTAGCTAATATATTTCAAGAACTTCATGGACATTGTAGACGATTATCTGTACAATGTCATAAGATCGTAAATTTGGAGATAAGTTATGTTTGAGCCTATGGTTGCAGACGATGAACCAGCAGCAGTCATTAAAGTTATTGGTGTCGGTGGTGGCGGTGGTAATGCCGTCGAACATATGATTGCCGAGCATATTGAAGGTGTCGAATTTTTTGCGGCAAATACAGATGCGCAGGCATTAAAAAGAATTAAGGTAGGTCAAACTATCCAAATCGGTACTAATGTAACTAAAGGACTTGGTGCAGGAGCGAATCCAGAAGTCGGTAGAAACTCTGCTGAAGAAGATCGTGAGGTTATCCGTAGTGCTATTGAAGGTGCGGATATGGTCTTTATTGCCGCTGGCATGGGTGGAGGTACAGGAACGGGGGCTGCCCCTGTAGTTGCAGAAATAGCAAAAGAGTTAGGTATCCTAACTGTTGCTGTTGTCACTAAACCTTTTGGCTTTGAAGGCAAAAAACGTATGGCTTTTGCTGAACAAGGTATTGCTGAATTAGCAAAACATGTTGATTCACTGATAACTATTCCGAATGACAAACTATTAAAAGTGTTAGGTCGAGGAGTTAAATTACTTGATGCTTTTGCAGCGGCTAATGGTGTTTTAAAAGGTGCTGTGCAAGGTATAGCCGAGCTTATTACTAAACCTGGTCATATAAATGTAGACTTTGCTGACGTAAGAACAGTGATGTCTGAAATGGGATATGCTATGATGGGTTCTGGTCGAGCTAGTGGTGATAATCGAGCGGAAGAAGCTGCTGAAATGGCAATTTCTAGTCCTTTACTTGAAGATATTGATTTATCTGGAGCTCGAGGCGTATTGGTAAATGTAACAGCAGGATTAGATCTCGGCTTAGAAGAGTTTGAAACAGTGGGTAGTACAGTTCGGGCATTTGCTTCTGATAATGCGACTGTTGTTGTTGGCACAACCTTTGATCCTGATATGTCGGATGAAATTCGAGTTACTGTGGTTGCAACGGGTATTGGTATGGATAAACGTTCAGAAGTTAAAATGTCTAAACCGATGCCTCGTAATGATTTATTTGCTCAAAATAACACGTTAGGACAACAAGAAGATAAATTAGCTAAAGTTGTTAATGAACCAACAACTTCATCTATTGAAGATAACAGAATTTTAGATATTCCTGCTTTCATTCGTAAGCAAGCAAATTAAAGTTGAACTTATTTGATTTTTTATTGTCAAAGTCAAAGAGTACAACAAGTAAAAAAGTAGGTGCAAAGTGAAACAAAGAACCTTAAAAAAGACTATTCAAGCAACTGGTGTTGGTTTACATACCGGCAAGAAAGTTAGTTTGACATTACGTCCTGCGCCTGAGAATACAGGTATTATTTACCGCCGTACTGATTTAAATCCATATGTTGATTTTCCAGTGGATGCAAAATCTGTACGCGATACAATGCTTTGTACTTGTTTAGTAAACGAAGATAATGTTCGTATCTCAACAGTCGAACATATTAATTCTGCTTTAGCAGGACTTGGTATAGATAATATTATTATTGAAGTTAATGCACCTGAAATTCCAATAATGGATGGTAGCGCTAGTCCCTTTGTTTATTTATTACTTGATGCAGGCATTGCTGAACAAAATGCACTAAAAAGATTTTTACGTGTAAAAGAGACTGTTCGAGTTGAAAATGGCGATAAATGGGCTGAAGTAAGGCCTTATAGTGGTTTTAGATTAGATTTTACTATTGATTTCCATCATCCTGCTATTGATAGCAGTTCGCAGCGTTATCAATTAGATTTTTCATCTGAATCATTTATTCGTCAAATTAGCCGGGCAAGAACGTTTGGTTTTATGCGCGATATTGAAGCGTTGCAATCCAAAGGTTTATGTTTAGGTGGTAGTTTAGATTGCGCAATTGTTGTTGATGATTATAAAGTGCTTAATGAAGATGGTTTGCGTTTTGATGACGAGTTTGTACGTCACAAAATGCTTGATACTATCGGTGATTTATATATGAGTGGTCATAATATGATTGGCGAAGTAGTTTGTTATAAATCAGGTCATGCACTAAACAACCAATTATTGCAGGCATTGTTAGCTAAACAAAGTGCATGGGAATATGTGACATTTACAGAAGAACAAACAGTACCACTAGCGTTGGGTACTAAGCAGCTTATTCTAGCGTAAAGTCGTAAGAAATATTACTATATATTATAGACGCTCCTATTTTTAATGGGGGCGTTTTTATTTTATATTAAAGAGATAATAACATGAATAATAGTCATTTTTTTGCTCATTTATCGCGATTAAAGCTTATTAACCGTTGGCCTCTAATGCGAAATATAAGAACGGAAAATGTATCAGAACATAGCTTACAAGTAGCTTTTGTTGCACATGCTTTAGCTATAATTAAAAATAAAAAATTTAATGGTGATGTAAATCCAGAACGAATTGCATTGTTAGCAATGTATCATGATGTTTCAGAAGTTATTACTGGCGATTTACCAACACCCACAAAATACTACAACCCACAAATTACTGTTGAATATAAAAAAATTGAAAAAATAGCTCAACATAAACTTATTAATATGCTTCCAAAAGATCTTCAAGATGATTTTAGAACACTAATCGATGATGATTTTTATAACGAAACAGAAAAAAGTATTGTAAAACAGGCTGATGCATTATGTGCCTATCTTAAAACGATTGAAGAATTGAGTGCTGGTAATAATGAATTTAAATTGGCAGAACAACGCTTAAAAAAGACGTTATCTGAACGTAATAGTCCAGAAATGAACTATTTTTTAGATGTTTTTCTTCCTAGTTTTAGCTTGTCATTAGATGAAATTACAATGGATAAATAAATTACTTAGTTTTATAGTATTATTACAAATAATTAATTAGTTAATTTTCTTATATGTGATGAGTATAGACGGATTTATTACTTATGATAAATATAACGTTTAACAGGTCGACCTATTGATAAATAGGCCAAATGGCTTTCAAGCTCACCTAGCTCTTCTAGGTAATCCAAGTATTTTTTAAGAGATATTCTCGATAACGAAATTAATTCTACAATGTCACTCATTGAAAATTCATTATTATATTTAATAATCGCCTCTCGAACATTTTGCAATGTTTGATTATCAATACCTTTTGGTAACCTTTTGTTGTGGCAAACAGGTTTTGCAAAAATTCGGTCATCAAGTTGATGTTGATTTAAAATTTTGGATGATGATAATAAGCGTATACGTTCTTTATAAGAAATTAATGCCATGCGTAATCGTTCAAAAGTAAAAGGTTTTACAATATAATCAATGACACCTAAGCGTAAAGCCGCTTGAATTTCACTTGTTTTACAGGCCGCAGTTACCATAATAATATCAATTTTTGGATAACTGATACGAATATGTTGTAATAGCTCTAGTCCATTGAGTTTTGGCATAAATACATCTAGCAAAATTAAATCAATATGATTATCGTGTATAAAATGCAGTGCCTGTTCACCGTTATTGACATTGGCGATTAAATTAAAGCCAGGAACCATTTGTAGGTATTTTTTATTTAATTCTGTCACCATAGGATCATCTTCAACTATTAAAACATCAACCATGAATTTTTTTCTCCCTATAGATTTCTTTAATTGGCAATAATACTTTAAAACACGTTCCTTTTTTATTGCTTAAGTCACATAATTCAATATGCCCATTGAGTTCATCGATACTTGCTAGAACCAAATACAGTCCAATACCTCGATTATCGCCTTTAGTTGAATAACCTTTTTGAAATATACGTTGCGTATCTTCTTCTGAAATACCTTCGCCATTATCATTGATTTCAATGTTAAACGTATCATTATTAATTTGTAAATTAACATTGATTTGTTTTTCTTCTAAAAATTGTACGGCATCTAAACTATTATCAATTAAATTACCTAAAATGGTAATTAAACTATGAGTGACAGATGTATCTGAAATCGGTGATAATATACCATTAATGTTAAAATTTAAATAAACACCTAATTCTCGGGCTCGGCTAAATTTACTATTTAGAAAACCAGAAATGATTGGATCTTTAATTGCTTGAGTGACAAGTTTTGATTCAGCTTGCTGGTTACCAATAATCTCTTCAAGATAATCAATTAATTCTTGTTTGTTATTATTAAACGCTAAACCATAAATAACATGTAATTTATTATTAAATTCGTGTGATTGAGAACGCAATGCATCAGCATAACGGTTTACACCGGTTAAGTTTTCAGCTAATTGTCGTATTTCGGTCATATCCCTAAAAGAGGCAATAGCACCAACTAATGCACCATTGACAAATAATGGAGCTCTATTTGTTAAAATAACAACACCATTAATGTTTTGTTCGCAATCATATTCGGCTAAGCCTGATTGCATGACTTCGTGTAAACGAGTATTTGGAATAATATCTGCAATTTGTGTACCTATAATATCGGATTTACAACTAGTAATCCGTAATATTCGTTTTGCCTCATTATTAATCTGGGTAATTGAACCATCACGATTAATTACTACAATGCCTTCTTTAACGGTTCTAATAATAGCATCGCGCTCTTCAAATAGTTGGGCCATTTCGCTTGGCTCAAGTCCATATAAAATTTTCTTAATATTGCGTGATAATAATAGGGCTAAAATAGAAGAAACGCTTAACGAAGCCAGTAATGAAAACCAGATGGATTGACTGGTTCTTGATGCTAAATGATCGATCTTTTTTAGTGTTTGTCCAACTAGTACTGCGCCAATTTGTTGATGATCGCTATTGAAAATAGGACTAAATGCTCGTATAGAATTGCCAAGTGTTCCTTCGGCTATTGATGTATAAGATTCTCCTTTTAATACTTTACCTTCATCGCCACCAACAATAAGCTGTCCAATTTTATTTTTATCAGGATGTGACAGTCGCACTCCTTGCATATTAAATACAACGACAAAATCAACCTGCGTTAGTTTTCGTATTTGTTCAGTATCATGTTGGATAAAAGATAAGCTATGAGGAGAGGGGGATTGTATATTCTTTATTATATTATCCGTTGATGAAATAATATTAGCAATATTTTCAACATGTTGGCGAGAAGTCTGTAAATATTCATTATTAACAAAATGAATAATATAAATATTTTCAGCTATGGACGATAATGTAAAAACTAAAAAAAATAAACTGATAAGCTTAAATTTAAGTGTTAACCGATTAAAAAGATATCTCATTTAGTCACTTTTCGAAAACAGTTATTGTTTACTTATATTAATGTACTAAAGGTAAAACCTGCTAATCAATTATTGAATTAACAGGTTATATTAAAATCTAATTAGCCAAATAATATGCTTATTTGGCAGCATTTTTAACGCTTTCAGCGACAACTTTAGCTACATTGGGTTCAAAAGCATTAGGTAATATATATTCTACTGATAATTTGTCATCAGTTACAATACTAGCTAATCCTTTGGCTGCAGCTAATTGCATTTCTAATGTGATATTTTTAGCTCTAGCATCCAACGCACCTCTAAAAATTCCAGGGAATGCTAAGACATTATTAATTTGGTTTGGATAATCACTACGCCCTGTACCGACAATATAAGCGCCAGCAGCTTTAGCTTCTTCTGGAAAGATTTCAGGTGTTGGATTGGCCATTGCAAAAATAATAGATTTTTCTGCCATAGTTTTAACCCATTTTGGATTTAATACTTTTGGTGCTGAAACACCAATAAATACATCAGCACCTTTGATCGCATCTTCTAATGTTCCTTTTTGCTTTTCGCGATTGGTTCTTTTGGCCATAGCTAAGTGATGCGGTGGTAATGACTCATCATCTTCAGATAAAATACCAATTTTATCAACCACTTTTAGATTGGTTACTCCTGCGGCTAATAACATATCAGCGATAGCTAAACCTGCAGCTCCACCACCGTTGACAACAATTTTAGCTGACTCAATTTTTTTATTTGCGACTTTTAATGCATTGTATAATGCGGCTAAAACAACAATTGCTGTGCCATGTTGGTCGTCATGAAATACTGGAATATCTAGTATTTCTTGCAAACGTTTTTCTATTTCAAAACATCTTGGAGCGCTAATATCCTCAAGATTAATGCCTCCAAACGAAGGGGCTAATGCAGCAATATGGCTAACAAGTTCATCAGGATCTTGTGTATTGAGCGATAGTGGAATTGCATCTACATTAGCAAATTGCTTAAATAATATTGCTTTTCCTTCCATTACAGGGATGGCGGCCTCTGGGCCTATATTACCAAGTCCTAATACTGCTGAACCATCAGTGATAACAGCGACTAAATTACGTTTACTGGTATATTCATATACAGATTCAGGATTTTCCGATATTTCTGTACACACCGCTGCCACGCCAGGCGTATACGCAACACTCAGATCGGCCATTGAATTTACTGGTACCTTTGAATGAATTTCTAATTTTCCATGCATTTGTTTGCTAATTGCTAATGCTTTTTCTTGAACTGTAGTCATAATTGTTACCTTCAAATTATGTTTATGAAATATTGTATTTATAAATATTATATTTACTGTTTTATGCTGCTATATTTATAACTCATTGATTGTTGTTATATCACCCTCTAAATTGTAGAAAGCTTTTTCCTTATTACATATGTAAATAACGTAATAATGCTGTGGTACAAATAACCATTAATGCACCACCTAATCGTGTTGCGACCTGTGCAAAAGGCATTAGGTTCATTCGATTTGCTGTGGAAAGTATTGCAACATCGCCAGTACCCCCCATACCACTTTGACATGAAGATATAATAGACGCTTCAACCGGGTACATCTTTAAGAAAAAGCTACAAACAAAGCCTGTCATCGAAACAGTAAATACCACCGAAATAATGGTAATAAAATAAGGAATAGTTAACACATTAACAACACTACCTAAGTCAATATACAATAAACCTAGTCCAGCCATAAGTGGAAAAGTAAAATTACCTGAGATAAATTTATACCATTGCTGACTACCGCGTTCTACGCTTTCTGGTAATAAACGAAAATATTTAACAACGGCGGTTGCAATAATCATAAGTACAGGTCCTGGAAAATGGGTAATCTTTTCTAAAATCATACCAAAAATAAATAAAGTAGCTAAAATCATCACTGCGCCACTCATGGCCCTTGCATCTAATGGTGTTTTATCTTCTTTTAAAGCATCAGCTAAACCATCAAATTCAATTTGAACTAATTGTCCATGACCACTTAAGTGTGGTTTAATTTCACCAATTCGACTCATAATAGCTGTAAAGGTAATGGCAAAAAAGTTGCCCACAACAGTTGCAGGAATTAATGCGCTAACAAATGAATCATAATTTTGATTAAGGATGTTGCTATAAGCATTAGAGAGTTGTAAAACACCTTCTCCAATCCCTCCAGCCATAACCGGTGACACAGTATAGAAAAATGCATGCTCCCAAGTATCACCAAAAGCCACAGCAACCGAAACGCCCACCAATGCGGCTAAGCACATACCAAGAAACATTGGAATCATCATCCGAATAAAACCTTGTATTAAAATGACACGATGCATACCTAAAATACTACCGCAAACTAAGCTAGCGATATAAAAGAGTAGAAAATTAGAGTCTTTCATTAGCATTTTGGTTGCTGTTAACGTATTTTCATCAAAAACACCATAATAAACTAACAAAGAAGGAACGATGAGTGATAATATCGCTGGAGCACCAAATTTTTTAAAAAATGGAATATTTTGTCCTACTGTCCCTAAAAACCAGCCTAATGGTAAAATAACGGCAAAACCACCAATTAAGGTTTTGGGAAGCATATCTAATTGGGCGGCGATAATAACGATGATTGAACAAACAATGAAAATGGGTAAAGGTAAGGAACCTACATAAAATTTGTTTTCTTTTATTTCCTGCATCATGCTCATAATATACCTCTTATACTACTAATTGGGTTTTAACTATATAATTAGTATAGTTATAGATGCAGAAATCAGAAGATTAAGAAAGTTATATAACTATTTTTGTAATTAATGTAAGTTATTAAGCAAATGGAATGGTATAAATTAAAATGCAGCATAATTTTGTTGAATTTTTTAAAACATCATAAACATTTTAGTCATTCAAATTTTTTCATCCTTCTAAATAGTAGCATCAAAAAAATAGATTAAAACATATGTATTACTTAAAATTTCTTTATGCTCAACTATTGGCGTAATAAGCATTCTTGGATTTTATCAACTTCTTTATTGAGTGACTCAATAACTAAGTTAGGGTGGGATCTTTCAAGCGTTTTTACATTTTCAAATCCATCATTGGCGACTGAACCAGTATATTGTTGAGCTTGTTTAATATTACTAAATAAATAACGAATATCACGTTGGTTACGTGTTGCAGTTAAAGTATAGCTAACAAAATATTTAGCATGATATTGGTAGTCAACGACAGCATTAGCAACAACATGATTACCTTCAACTAATTTAATTGTATCGCCACCATTAACCGTAATGGTTTGTTGGTTAGGTCTATTCCAATATGGCCACCATTGTGAGCTTAATGCATTTTCGCTGCTTAACACAACGGGGCTGTTATCCAGTTCTTGTGCAATACATAATGACAAAGATGAATGAAGCGTAGTAATTGGTCGTGACGTACTATATTTATTTAATATATCGATGTTTGACGAATTTTTAGTAATTTCAACGCCTTCTGTTTGGTAAATTGACTCCATTTTTTGAGATGTACAGCCAGTTAGGATAGTTAAAACAGCACAATAACCAATTAACTTTTTCATATTACATCCTTTTTAAGCCTAATTAATTTTATCTTTTACTGATTGCTCAGTTGGTGTTTAAAAAATCACGAATATCAATTTAACCAGAGTTATCCTTAATAGGAATATCGTTAATCTTCTTTACCGCGGATCTTACGAGATAACCGTTTAAATCCATGAGTAAACTTCTTAATTGCCATTGCCAAAAAAGGAACCTTAATTTTGATACCAAAACGTTCTTGCGATTCAATCGCATCATTGGCCTTGGTTAACCAAATAAAACCAGAGTTAGTTAAATCTATAGCTTTAATTTTTCCATCTGGTGTTAAAATAAAATTACCACCATGCACATCATTAGATACTAAATTATAGCTATGCAGTTTTTCAAGACAGTTTTTGACTTGCTCACCATACTCTCTCATCTCTTCCCATTTTAGGGAGCGACCTTCAATAAAATTAAATATCATATAATGACGTTTGGTTCTCTTATCGAAAGCAACCAAATAAAGTTCATAAGCAATATCACATTTATCAAGTGATATTTTTGCCAGTTTACGAATTAAATTAAAATAAAAATCGCCAGTTATTTTGGCAATAAGTTTGCGTTCTAAACGGTGCTCAACCCCACCATCAATTTTAAAAATAAATTTGGTTTGATTGTGATTGATTAAATAAGTATATCGTTCTAATTTATCGCTTGGGTCGAGCAATTCATGATGCCCTTCTTCAGCCAAAAATTGGTCAAACAGGTCTAGATAATTTATTTCATCATTTTGTACATAAGCGAACTTCATATCTCCACGTTCGACTTCAATAATTTTTGCAAAATTGTTCAAATTTTATTATCCCAAAGTACATCAAAAAAAAGTGGGTTTATCTTAAACATTATCAGCATTAAAGTAAATGAAACAGTAATGGTTAACAAGGTAGTATCGTTAAATAATATCGCTATAAAATTGAAAATACTGATTAGACAATAAAAATGATATTATGATGAAATTATTCGCTTTATATCTTTTGGCTATTTATGTCTAATAAAACGCCTAAATGGTTTTTATATATTATCAGAACAGCAAATCAATCGTTATACACTGGCATTACCACGGATGTTGCTAGGCGTTTACAACAACATCAAAATGGTAAAGGTGCTAAATGTTTAAAAGGGCATAGGGATTTGACAATTGTGTATCAAGTCTTGATTGGTGACAAATCGCTAGCACTCAAGCTTGAGTATCAAATAAAACAGTTTTCTAAACCCAAAAAAGAAGCATTAGTCAAAAGTCGCCCCATTTTTGATGAATTATTAAAATTAATCAATTAATCATATTGTTAATACTTACATTATTGACATTAATTTTATCGACGGTGCTTTGATTGCTTCAATTTGTTGCTTAAATTCCGATAATTGTTGTCGCCAAAAGTCTTCATCTGTGATCCACGGAAAAGCGATAGGAAAAGCCGGGTCTTGCCAGCGGGCAATAATCCATGCTAAATGGTGCACCATTCTCATCGCTCTTAATGGCTCAATTAAACTCAGCTGATCTGTATCAAAGTCAAAAAAATCTTGGTACATCTCAATTAGCATATCTAACTGTATACGTTGTTCGTGTTGATTGCCATAAAGCAGCATCCACAAATCTTGAATAGCGGGGCCATTACGGGCATCATCAAAATCAACAAACGTTGCACCATCTCGCCATAAAATATTACCTGCATGGCAATCAGCATGTAGACGGATAGGTTGCCAATCATTATGCCAATCGTGTTCAACGGTTTTAATTAATTGCGCTAAAATTGTTTTCAGATCAGATTGTACTTTTTGGGGAATAAAATGACACGATAATATTATTTCTTGGGGATAATAAAGATATTCTTCTAATCCGATAGTTGGTCGATGTAAAAAGGGCTTGCTTTCACCAATTTGATGAATACGCCCAAGCAACATTGCAACTGATTCCATCTGCTCCAGATTATCTACTTCGTATTGTCGCCCACCAACACTAGGAAATAGGGCAAATCGGTAGCCTTCATGTTCATGTAGCGTAGTATTGTTAATTGTCAAAGGGACAACAACAGGAATCTCAGCATCAGCTAATTGTTTAGTAAACTGGTGTTCTTCAATAATTTGCTCATTACTCCAACGATAAGGTCGATAAAATTTTACAACATAACGAATGCGATCCTCATCATGGAATTGATAAACTCGGTTCTCATAACTATTTAAAGCAGTCAGACCTGAATCAATACGAATGCCGATTGACAACAAACTCTCAAAAATTAACTCGGGCGATAAAGCATGGAATGAAAAAGCAGCATTATCAATTACAGGCTTCATTGTTGGCTAAACCACTCATCTAACTTTTGTTTTAAAGGCTCTAAACCCATACGTTTAGGCGATGAAAAAGGAGCCACAGTAATATCACCTTGAAAAGGTAAAATGGCTTCTTTAACCATGTTAACTTGTTTTTTTTGTGCACCAGAAGCTAATTTATCGGCCTTTGTGAGTAGTAACATAACAGGAATATCTACTGAAACCGCCCATTCAATCATTTGTTGATCTAAGTCTTTTAAAGGATGTCTTATATCCATTAGTACAACCAAACCTTTTAGGCTTTCACGTTTTTGAAGATATTCTCCTAATGATTTTTGCCATTTGCGTTTTATTGCTTCGGGAACTTGTGCATAGCCATAACCGGGCAAATCAACTAAGCGACAATTTTCTTCCACTTGAAATAAATTGATTAATTGTGTTCTTCCCGGTGTTTTACTGGTTCTTGCTAATGCCTTTTGATTGGTCAACGTATTCAGTGCACTAGATTTGCCAGCATTAGATCTGCCAGCAAAGGCAACTTCAACCCCATTATCGCTCGGTAAATGAGAAATATCAGGTGCACTTAAAATAAAATGTGTTTTTGCGTAATTTAATGGTCGAATATCTGTCATAAAAAGTATCCTTTAAGCACATTAACGGTGCTTAATTGATTAAAATGTCGTTACTGTATAGAAAAACTCAACTATTGACAACTTTTTCGACCGCTTTTGTTAATCGCTTCATGCCTTCTTCAATTTCGTCTTCGGATATTATCAACGACGGAGTAAACCGCAATACATTTGGGCCGGCATTTAAAATCATCACCTTAAATTCAGTAGCAACATTTAAAAGCTCTCGGGCTTTATTATGAAACTCAGGTTGTAACTCAGCACCTAGCAGCAACCCTTTACCGCGATATTCCCGAAACAACTTAAATTTATCATTAATTTCTTCTAGTTTTTCAATAAAAATAGCGCGTCGCTTTTGCACACCCTCAAGCACTTCGGCAGAATTAATGATATCGAAAGCCTCACAAGCTACAGCACAGGCAAGAGGATTGCCACCGTAAGTAGTGCCATGCACGCCAGGGTGCATAACTGAAGCAATGTCATTTGTGGTTAACATTGCACTAATTGGAAAACCGCCCCCCAAAGCTTTAGCCGAGGTCAAAATATCAGGAATGACACCATATTGTTGATAAGTATATAAACTGCCTGTTCTACCCATTCCGCATTGCACCTCATCAAATACCAATAAGGCTTTATATTCATCACAAAGCTCACGCACACCTTGCAAAAATTCAGGCGTTGCTGAGGTTAACCCACCTTCACCTTGAACCGGCTCTAACACAACAGCACAAGTATGGTCATCGATTACCGCTTTAACAGCATCAAGATCATTAAAAGGAACGTGAATAATATCAGCAGGTTTGGGACCAAAACCATCAGAATATTTGGCTTGCCCACCCACTGAAACCGTAAAAAATGTACGACCATGGAACGACTGATAAAAGGCAATAATTTTAGTTTTATAAGGACTGTGTTTTTGGATAGCATAATATCGAGCTAGTTTAAATGCCGCTTCATTTGCTTCAGCTCCTGAATTAGCAAAAAAAGCGCGATCAGCAAAGGTATTATCAATCAATTTTTGCGCCAAATTTAAAGCTGGCTCATTAGTAAACACATTACTAACATGCCACAGTTTTTCACTTTGTTCTTGCAAAGCTTTCACTAATCGTGGATGACAATGACCAAGCGCATTAACTGCAATACCACCCGCAAAATCAATATATTCTTCACCATGCTGGTCCCAAACACGACTACCTTGACCTTTAACAGGAATAAATTGAGCTGGTGCATAAACAGGTAAAATAACTTGATCAAAAAGTTCACGAGTGATTTTTGCTGGCATTGTTTAATCCTTATTTATTTTTAATGATAATTTCATGTTATTTTAAGCAAATTAACCGCAGTGTAAAGTAAATAATTATTCATTTATTTTAAATTAATATTCACTTGTAAAAGTAATTTCAATTTACAAACTTATTCAATAATTTTCTTCTTATCTCTAATTATTTTCAGGTATAATCAGCACCTGTTCGTTAATTGTACTTAAAAAAGAGATAAAAATGAGTCGTGTTATTTATTGCCATTATTTAAAAAAAGAAGCGGATGGTTTAGATTTCCAGCTTTATCCTGGGGAGCTTGGCAAACGTATTTTTAATGAAATATCAAAACAAGCATGGCAGGAGTGGCTTAAAAAGCAAACGATGTTAATTAACGAAAATAAATTGAATATGATGAATCCTGAACACCGCAAAAAAATTGAAATAGAAATGGTCAAATTTTTATTTGAAGGTGAAGATATTGTTATTGATGGATATAAACCTCAACATTGAGATAAAAAATGAAAAACAATAAAAAACTCATTGCATTAATTATTGCAGTCAGCCTGTTAGCGGGCTGCCCAAGCCGCAATTCGCACAAAGAAGATGAAGATTATTACGTCAAAGATACCAACGCATTCAATATCTTAATTAGCCAATATGCTAACAATATCGAACAAATTTGGGGGCCTAAAGAAGTGCTTATTGCTGGTCCTAAAGATTATGTTCAATATGAAGATAACCTAAAAACCCGTGTCCATATTAATTTTGTTTCAGGTATTATAACCATTGAAACCATGGCTGAATCACCAATAGAAAATTTAAAAGAAGCAATTGTTTCAACATTGCTTATGTCAGAACCAGTAGACATTATACGTCATGACAAAATCAGCCAAGACTTATCTAAAGACCCATTTTTATACAATCAGGTACTCGACCAAGAGCTCCAACCAATCCGCTGGAGCGGTCGAGCCAACAGCTTTGCGGATTATGTTCTTGCCAACAACCTAAAAATTCGCACCTCTGGTCCACATAAAATTGCCTATGTCGAAATTAAACTTGTTCCTAACCACATAAACCAACGTGCAAAAAAATTCTTACCACTGGTTACGGAAGCATCAAACCGCTATTTTATTGATGAACGTTTGATACTTGCCATTATGGAAGTTGAATCCGCATTCAACCCTTATGCGGTTAGCCGCACTGATGCACTTGGACTAATGCAAGTACAACAACATACCGCAGGGCGTGATATTTTTAAATTACGAGGTAAATCAGGTGAACCAAGTCGAAAGTTTTTGCTAGATCCTCGTAACAATGTTGATATGGGTACAGCGTACCTATCACTATTAAAAACAAAATACTTAGCAGGAATTAACAACCCTATTTCGCTAAGATACGCTATGATTACCTCGTATAACGGCGGGGCAGGTAGCGTGTTGCGTACGTTTTCAAACGACCGCAACGAAGCTATTAACATTATCAACTCAATGACACCACAACAAGTATATCGAAAACTTGTGACTTCACATGTATCACAAGAATCGCGCAATTATTTAATAAAAGTCAGTCGAATTTTAGATAACAAATAAATGGCATACAAATACCCCACTTTTTATACTTTATAGAAAGTGGGGTGTTTTTTTAATAAAAAATAATACGATTCTATTAAAAAACCTGGATTCAAACATGAAGTGCAATTTTAAACACGGTGGAGTGAAGAAAGTGAAAGGTGATTTATACTAGCACCTTCGCACCACC